>JBDRGH010000486.1:0-4236 GCA_043818015.1 Pseudomonadota bacterium | reverse complement strand
AGTCAAATGACAAGGCCAATTCAAGTCATGCAGGGGACAGTGGGAGGACATAAATTTGGAGGGCTGCTTTCCTTGGAAATACGCGAAAGGAGTGAAAAGCCTGTGATTAAAGTTGACTCGTGCTCCAAGGGATAAGTGCGGTTCCCCTTACCTTGCTCCGGGAGCAAGAGGTGAAGTCCAAAGCTAATCATCGTCTCTTTCGATAATCTACTACTGAATCTCGACACTATGGAATGATCAGGAGAGAATTACGGGATTCCTAAACTCACAATAGTAGGTGATTCTGGACAGCACAATCAATCCGCTGGTGGGCCATCGGCCCTGGATGGGAGGATTGAGACCAAATTTCTCTCAATCCTTGGGTGGTCTGATAACAGCGAGGGAGTATCGTTCGAGGTCAATGTATTTTCGTGCTACTCTTAGGACATCATCGGCCGCAACATCGGATATCATTTTCGGGTATTCCATGAAATAAGAGTACCCTAGGCCGTATCTTTCACCGAAGGCCATCGTGACCGCCTTAGCAGAGTTTGTCTGTAAACCGATTTCAAAACCGCCTATAAGATATCTCTTCGCCCGTTCTAATTCCTCTGAGTCTGTCTCTCTGTCTCTAAGGCGCTTCAACTCCTTCTTTATGCCATCAATAGCCATATCAAGCTTTTCGGGGCTGGTACCGATATAAACCCCCATATAGCCGAGGTCTATTCCCTCGTGAAAGAAGGAGGTTACGGCGTATGCCAGGCTCAGTTTATCTCGCAACTCCACAAAAAGTCTCCCTCCCTGTCCCGATAAGACTGTATTCAAAACCTCTAGAGCATATCTATCCGGGCTATATATTGTGGTTCCCAGAAATCCCAGGATAAGATGGGCCTGCTTCTTGTCTTTGTATACCTCCACGTTTCTTATTGACTCCAGAGGGAGCTCGTTAGGGATTCTTGGAATCTTGAAGTCTCTGGTCGCAAAGTCCTGAAAGAGTTCTTCCATCTTTTCAACCGCATGATCTATCTTAACATCACCGACTATACTGAGCACCAGGTTTTTCGGAGTGGCATACATTCTGTAATAATCCTTTAGATCGTTTTGGGTCATGGTCAGGACGGACTCCCTGGTGCCCAGGATATTCATTCCATATGGGTGGCGTTCGTAGAGAGTTTTCGCAAAAATGTTGAAGGTATAGGAAGCTAGATTGTCTTCTTGCTGCTTCAGAGCCGCGAGTATGTCCACTCTTTTCTTCTCTAATTCCACTGCATCAAAAACGGGATTGATTATGATATCTGCAAGGAGTTTCAATTCTCTGTCAAAGAATCTGCTTAGGATGTCAGAATACAGGCCGAAACTGTTCCTACCTGAAAATCCATGGATACTGCCGGCCGTTGATTCAATCGTCTGAGCGATTTCAAGCGCGGTAAGAGTCTCTGTTCCCTTGGTAAGCATCTCGGCTACGAAGTTATTAACGCCGTTCAACCTCTTCTTTTCAAATCGCAGTCCTCCCAAAAAAACGGCTCTCATTGCAACAAGGGGAGACGAACGCTCCTCTTTAATCAAGAGGGTCATCCCATTTGGGAGGGTTACCTTCTCAATTTCCTCTACCCTTTTTGTACGGGGTTTTGAATGCCAGGACCGCAACCTGCTCTCTTCTCCTGAGGCAACGTCATTGATGGCTTTTTGGTCAATACCGCTTCCACCCTCGCGAGGCAATAGAAAGAGGGCCGTCAGGTTCTTGCTCGTTAGATATTTTCTTGCCACCCTCATGATGTCCTGGCTCTTAACCCTGTATATTCGATTGATATACTCCTTTTCAAAATCGATATTCTCTGCAACTACCTCAAAGTATCCTAATTGTCTGGCCTGACCTTGCACTGTCTCTTTTCCGTATAGAAATTCACTCTCAACATTTAATTTGGCCTTTTCTAATTCATCTTGGCTTATCTTTTCATACCTGAGCCTATATGTCTCTTCCAGTATACTGGCCAGTGCATCTTTGGCTTTCCCCTTTTCCAACATACAATTTGTAACCAAGAGTCCTGGTTCTTTCGGCATGAAATTATACGAATATATGGTGTAGACGAGGCTCTTATCGTCTTTCACCATTCTGAATAGCCGTGACGACTCACCATGGCCCAGTATAAAAGAGAGAAGGTCTAACGCAGGTGAGTCTCTATGGTTGATACCGGGGGTATGGAAGGCTGCACTCATATAGCCTTCCATTACGTCGTCGATCATTACGCTACTTCTTATCGTATCCTGAGGCAGTTCCTGAACCCTATTCTGAACAGCACTCTTGTTTGATCCGAAATCTTTAAATGCCCTTTCTATCTTGGTGGGGGTGGTAATATTATCGACATCCCCTACGACTACAAAGGTAATGTTGCTTCCCGTATACCATCTTCTATAAGAGTCCAGCATGTCATCCCTTGTAAGACCTCCTACTGTTCCTTCGAAGCCTATTATTGGGCGACGGTACGTATGCGATTGATAACTTGTTGAAAAAAGGGCTTGAGTCAACTTCACCATGGGTTGATCCTCTCCCCGCTTAATCTCTTCGAGGATCACCTCCTTTTCCTTTTCCAGTTCTATCGGGGCAAATGAGGGATTTCTTACAGCGTCGGAAAGTACATCAAGTCCCAGATCGAAGAATCTGCTCGCTATCGCTACGTGATAGACCGTCTGATCGAATGACGTGAAGGCATTGATCTCTCCACCCGACGACTCGATCTCATAGGCAATCTCTCCCACCCCTCTTTTGTCAGTACCCTTGAAGAGCATATGCTCTACCACATGGCAGATACCGGCTTTCTCATCTGCCTCATCACCGCTACCAACCTTTACCCACACTTCGAGTGCAACTACGGGGGCCGAGTGGTCTTCTTTCAAGATGACGGTCATCCCGTTTTCTAATTTGAATCTTTGATAGTTTTTCAAGTCCTATAACCTCAGCAACCTTTTGGCATTCTCACCATATATCTTATTGATTTCTTCCTCTGAAAGGCCACAGTTTTCTATCTGTTTTCGATATCTCCTCTGGTCTATCAAAGGATAGTCAGTACCGAATAGAATCTTATCAGGACCAATGATCTGTACCGCAGCAGGATATACCCTGGACGTGTACAAGAAGATAGAAGCGGCTGTATCGTAATACACCCTTTCGGAGGCTTTCGCGACCTCTGGCATCAGTTCATAGAATAGGAGTCCTCCTCCCCAATGGCCAAAACAATATCTACATCAGGACTGGAAAGGATAAAGTCATAGAACTGACGGAGTTCTGTTTTAGCCTTTCCCAGGTAGTAATGGCCGACAGTCTCATTGGCATGCACCATAATCGGGATATTGAGACTTTTTGCTGCTTCTACTATGGGGCGCATGACCTTTTCGTCGTCTATTGCCACCCCATGAGCCTCTGTAACTATTTCACCAACGCCTTTCAATCCCAAGGCAACACATCGCTCAATCTCTTTAACCATTTTATTTGTATTCTCTAATTGAACGGAAGCAAAACCGATAATCCTGTCAGGATATTTCTTGACACATTCCACGATATAGTCATTTCCATCCGAACAGAGCCCTTGATCCGACCATGAGAAACTGCATACTACGCTTTTGTCAACCCCTGACCGATCCATGGCGGCTATCAGTTCCTCAACACCTATCATTTTTGCCTTCTTTGATTCTCCCAGCATATTGGACCGCTCACCGCCGTAGATCAAGCGAAAGAGGGGGTCCCGTTTCCGATAGTTGTCCAGATTATCTATCACCTCTTTGGGGAATATATGCGTGTGAAAGTCAACTATCATCTGACTTCCCCATCGAGTGATTCTTCATAGCGTGCTAAGAGGAATATCAAATCTGCCGATCTATTAAGGTAGGCCAGTATCTGATCGTTGACTAAGATATTATCTTCTTTTAACCTGACAGCCCTCCTCTCTCCCCTTCTAACTATTGTACGGGCCATATCCAAGGAAGCAGAGACCAACGACCCTCCTGGAATGATAAAGCTACGTGGCAGTTGCACCTTATCCTCCAACTCCTCAACAAGTTCCTGCAGCTCCCGAACATCTTCTTCTTGAATCTTCCTCTTCAGCTTTCCATAGTCCTTGGGATCAATGGCCAGCTCTGCCCCGACAGCGAAGAGGCCTTGCTGAATTTTATAGATGATCTCCTTGGTCCTTTCATTCTCAGAGAGGGCTCTCGAAAAGCCCAGTGTCGAATTGGCTTCATCCAAGGTACCATACGTCTCAG
>JBDRGH010000485.1:0-11197 GCA_043818015.1 Pseudomonadota bacterium | reverse complement strand
CCACACGAGTAGTCCTTGCCTTCAAGAGGGCAGGACTCCCTTCACTTCGTTCAGGGCCCACTCACGGAGGTTCCCATCCGCGCAAGGAGTCAGAACCCAAAAGAGAATCATTTCCAAACTCCGTTTGGCAGGATAACTTTTGCATTCTGACTTCTCAAGCTTGTTACAGAGCAACTAACTTGTATAGATTTGTCGCCCATCACATTGCTGGAGGGAGAGGGCGTGGAGGCTTATACCGACTCAATGGGGAATAAGCCGGGGAATGACTATAAGTTGACTCTTTGCTCTTACTACGACAGGGCCGAAGGAGATTGGCCCTTGATCAATGATACTGTTCTTTCGTGGATCTTAATATCTCCCTTTGTTTTTGGAAAATATAACGGATTATGGAATCCCGGTCATCTTCATTGAATATGGTGAAGTTGACTACTACGTAGTTTCTCTCACTATCACTATCGCTCTCTGGATTGTCTACCCTAAGTACCTCTCCGAAAACGGTTACGGGAGTCACGGGAAAAGTCGGTAGAACTAACTCAAGTTTTAGGATTTTACCGGTTTCCAACTCTTCACTGCAGGAAATTTTTGCACCGGAACCACTAATATCTACCACTGTTGCATCCTTTCCTTTCTTCGTCCTCCTCCCATGGGGATCGAACGAATCGAGGAGTATGTTTAACTTTCTATCAATGTCAATCAGAAGCTGAACGATGGCCCGGTCTGTTTCGCTCGTGTTGTCCTTACCTTCTCTCTCATGATGCCACATTTTTGATAGTAAAGTCTGCACTCCAGATTTATCGGCATGCCTATTCAAATGTTCCCTTTGAGCCTCTTCATATTCATCTTCACTGAGGACCGTATATGTGCACGGTAAGGAGCCTTCAACTCGCAGAAAATGTCTCTTTTCGGTCTGAACAGCTTCCTTCATCGGCGTTAGCTTTATCAGTGAGGATTCCTCCTCTTCCACCACCTTCGTGGATATTCTGAAATCTACATCCCCCTTTTTCCCCACGATTTTCACCTGTGTACCTCTGCCAATCTTGCCAGAGTACCTCAACAGATCCGGAAGCTTTACCACTATCGACTCATCTTCTACGCCTTTTATTACCACAGGAAGCTTAGTTTTTTTATCTTCCTCGACAATCTCAAGCTCCACCTTTTCGCCTATGACCAAATAATCGCAAACGCTCATCCTCACTTTTCCTCGCCTTTCAAATAAACCACGATCTCCTCTCTGCCGACATGCGGAAACTATCTTTTCGAAAGGATCGCGGACAAATCAAGACTCTACTGAGGTCCAATCGCACAAAATGTGCCAAAAATAAATCAACGGCCTTTTGCCTTGTCTCCCGCTAGGACAAGCTTTGTAAAGGAGTCGTCAAATCAAATCAGCAGTTGCCCAAACAAGAATTCCTTTCAATAACCATCAAAGGTCAAAATTCCCTTACTTTGCGACGGAATTTTGACCCCTATCCCACAAGGTGCTGATTGGAGAGAAGGCATATGCCGGACAAGCGGAAGATGGGGATAATTTTGAGTGTGAAAAGACATCTATCGAGTCTTTGGGCCGATTAAGTGGTAATTAAACACTTCTTCAGAGACCGGGAGTGATTCATACTTCTGACCGAAGACCTTTCTGAATGCCTGTACAACGTCACCGTCAAATTGGTAATGACTCAAGTTCTCTATCTCTGTCATAGAACCCTCCAACGATTTGGCACCTCGATAGGGGCGATTGCTAACCATGGCATCGAAGGTATCGGCCACGGATAGAATCCGGGCAAGGGGTGGGATATTCTCACCTGATAAACCGTCAGGGTAACCTTTTCCATCCCACCTTTCATGGTGGTGACGGATTATGGCCTGTTCGGTCGGTAGCATTCCTAACGGCCTAACGATATTTTCTCCTATGACCGGATGGGTCTTAATGACATCAAACTCGTCCTTCGACAAGGCCCCACGCTTTAACAGTATGGAATCGCGGATCCCAATTTTGCCGATGTCGTGTAAGGATCCGGCAAGTTTAATGGTCTCTATTTCTTCCTCAGAGCATTTCATCTCTCTTCCGATATCCATTGCCAGTGCAGTAACTCGTTGGGAATGGCGCCTCGTATATTTATCCCTTGCCTCAATTGCGTTGACCATCGCCCTCAGGGTCTCTACGAGATTATTGTATATGCTCTCGTATAGAACGCTATTCTCGATACTCAGGGCTGCCTTTTTGGCCAGGGTTAAAAGCAGATAGACATCTTTTTCAGTAAATCTATCGCCGTTCAACCTATCCGTAACATTTAAAACTCCAAATACCTCATTCCTTATCTTCAAAGGAACCGATATAAATGAATCCGTCGCATAGTCTTTCTCGCGGTCGTAAAGATCAGGAGAGTTAGTGAAACCATTCATGCAGACGTACTCTCCGGTAAGCGCCACTTTCCCGGCTACCCCTTCTCCAAGAGGAATTCTCGTTTCCTTAATGATACAGTCATCAAGGCCTTTGGCAGCCTTAATAACAAGCTCCTTCGACTCCCGATCAAGTATCATCAGAGAAGATTTTCTAGCCTCGGTAATTTCAGAGGCCATCTCTACAGCCCTGTCAAACAGCTCATCCCCTTCCAAAGGTCCGCTGAAGGCTTCACTTATAGAATACAGTACCGAAAGCTCCCTGATTTTTTTATGCAGCCGTTTGTTGAGTTCTTCAATGGTCCTTTTCTGCTCTACCTTTTTGGTCAATTCAGCGTTTTCAACTAAGAGCTGCCTCTCTTTTACCAACTTCTCTAGTACGACTTCAACCTGCTCTATCCTGACCGGTTTCGTAATGAAGTCCGAAGCTCCCTCTTTGATAGCCTCAACAGCGATCCTCACATCGGGATACCCCGTAATAATCACGACGGGAAGGGTTGGATCACACTTTTTGGCTTCCCTCAAAAGATCAAGCCCATTCATTCTCGGCATCCAGACATCAGTCAGTACCGAGTCGAAACGCTCTTTCTTCAGCCTACCAAGAGCCTCAACACCATCTTCGGCGACATCCACAAAGTAACCCGCTTCTCGCAAGATCTCGGATAGTAGATCCCTTGTCGCATCATCGTCATCTACCACCAGGCACTTAAATTTCCTCTTCGCCTTTACTGTCATTTATATTTCCCGTCTATCAATGAACAATCAAATCTGGGTCAAGAGCCTCTCTTTGTGAACCCTGAATTCCTCTTCTGTTAGAATACCCTCTTCTTTCAATTTACCGAGTCCCTCTAGCCTTTTGAATATCCTGTCGGGGTGCCTCTCCCTCGTTTGAAGATAGTGGAAGGGAAGCAAATTCCCAGGTATTGTTTGCAGCATTGTTAAACTCTTCGCAATCTTTGCCTGGTCTTCTTCCATCCTCTTATTTATCTCGTCCATCTCTCTGTCAAGCTTCGCCCTCGATTCTTTTAAGATATCCATCTCAGCATAGGCATTCCTTAAGTCCTCAATCAGACGACTCTTATCTCTCTCAAGTCTTACCTTTTCGGCCACATTTCTGAGTACAACAGCTACCTCTTCTAGCTTGAAAGGCTTGGTAATATAGTCGTAGGCACCCTCTTTAATAGCCTGTAGGGTTGTTTCTAAAGAGGCATATCCCGTAATAATCACAACTCGTATGTTCGGGTTTACTTGCTTGGCCGCTTTGAGTACTTCAATTCCGTCGGCCCCGGGCATTTTCAGGTCAGTCAATACGATATCCAGGTCTTCCGCTTTAATGCTCTTTATAGCCTGCAATCCGTTTGAAGCCGTCAGAACACTGAAGCCTACGTTCCCTAAGAATTCTTCCAGTACGTCCAGGGAGCTTTTTTCATCATCTACAATCAAAACCCTTATCTCATCCTTAGGTCCCAACGTCTCCCTCTCTACCTGGTCTTTCGGCCTGCTTCTCGTCTATCTCATCCGGTTCCTCCTGTCCGTTACTTACCACCCCTTCGGCCTTTGAGGTTTGCGAGGTTACCTGCTGAACTACTTGAGAGCTAACTGCCTTGAATATTTGCTTTTTTTTCCCTTCGTCTGAAATGCTTACCTCATCCATCGGCAATTGGACGTTTCGCTCCCTTTCCTTGTCATGAGGCTTGACTCTTTCCAATCTTAGCTGTCTGTTATAAACTCGCAGTATATTTTGGACTTGATGAGGTGGAATACTCATTGCTATTACCCCACTTTATTGAATTAAAAATTACCCGCTGAGATTCCTGAAAGATGCTATTCTCTTGTGAAAAGTCTCCCTGAAAACGAATCTACAGAATGACCTGCATTTAATCACGGAGATTATAGTCTCTGTAAAGACTCTATTCGATCTAAATATTATCGGCATTCCGGTGAAGAAACTTTAGATATCGTTCTAGATTTTCTGCATCAAAGAGGTTTGGAGAGGAGATAGATAGTTCCGGCTATCTTCTGACGTCTACAAATCTAGGTATAGTATGATTATGCCTCTTCACCTTGTAATCCCTGATGCTCTGAAGCCCCTTTTGAACCCTCACCAAACGTTCTCTGATCGTTCTCTGTGTATCAGACAGATGCCCTAAAGATTCCTCCTCATGAAGCAAAGTCTCTTCTATTATCTTCTTGATCTTCTTGAGGGTCTCCTTCAGCCCACCTTCGAATTCGCCCGCTCCTCTACCATCTATCCCTTTTCCCTGCATCGGACGAATCTTATTTTCTATTGTATCGATCTTCCGAGCCAGGCTCGCTTTTTTCTTTAAAATACCCGGGAGCCTGTTTATCTCATTCACGCCCAGTACCTTATGCTGCTCTCTTGCAAGCTGCAAGAGCAAATTATATGCGGTTAATTCATCCTGTAAGGCTCCAATAAGTTCCTTCTGCAATTCACCATGACTCGCCTTTTGTACCACGTTAATACCCCTCTCTTACCCTACAACTCCTGCCTGTGCAGGTCTTGTCCTATCGTCGTATGCCCGAAAGGCAGCTAACTCCTTTGCGGGTTTTAGAATGATCTTCTTCCAGGCATCTTCTAACTCTTTAAGGAGCTTGATAACCTCGTCAAACGCCTTTAAGTCCCTGTGAATACTAGCATGCAGTATCCTTCTAAGCACATAGTCATAAATGCTTTGAAGACACCGAGCTATCTCTCCTGCCTCCATATTCAAAGAGCACAACAGTTCAGAAATTATGTCTTGCGCTTTACAGGTCAATTTGTCTTTCGCCGCATAATCCCCTTCTTTTAATTTTATCTTAGCCTGCTCTAATGATTTTATCGCACCATCGTATAGCATCAAGATCAGCTGTCCATCCTGTGCCGTCTTCACCTGATTTTCCTGATAAACACTGTAAGGGGTCTTCACCATTCTCCTTATTCTCCTTTTAGAGTCATTAGTTTTTAGGACACGAGGTTGAGATTACTCAACAACATAACCCAACGCTACAATCCCCACATTGACGATAGGGAACTTATTTGTTGGGAGAGCCAATTACTGATGTTCTTTATGGCACTGAGGGCTTGCTCCATGGCTACAAACTGATTGACCAGTCTCTGCCTCTGCATCTCCAACCTTACCTCCATTGCCTCGATCTGATCCTGAAGGTCATCGATAACGTTGTCTATACCATCCATTCGGGCAGTAACATACCCGTCATAGGGGTCGGTGACAAAATCCAGCTCGTTATACATCTGGGCCGCAACCCCGAGGGTCAGTTTCACGTCTCCCTGGCCACCGGTCGAGGTAGCCGTAACCTTTGTGACCAAGCCATCGGTATTATCATTTCCTGAGTCACCGGTGAGGATTTGCCCATTTCCGGTAGCACTTTCGTTACCTATTGTCCCGGCCACGTCTACACCTGTGTAGGTGCCGTTTGCCAGGCCGGTGTTGGTTGAAGCAAAGGTACCGAGACTTAAGGAACCACAATTCGAGTCATAAGAAAAAGAAATGGCAACCTGACTTGCACCGGTAGTACTATCGGTAATTAATATCTTCCCGTTAGCATCGACAGTTGCGCTCCCAGCAGTAACGCCAAACGCACCCTCAATGTCCGTTAGTAATCCCTGAACATCATCTACTGCCTTATCGCTGATCTCATAACTATCACTAACAGTAGTACCATCGTGTTTAGTGCCGGTATAGCTTATAATTGCACCGTTCGTAATATCATTTGCATCGCCGCCGGTATTGATTTCACCCCATTTAGTGGCACTGGTAATATTCCCGCCACCGGCCGCTGAAGTTTTGGTATTCGCTTGACTCCCTATAATGATCTCTTTGTTAGTACTCCCGGGGTCCGATACCTGCGAGATAGTAAAACCGTAATCATCCCCATAGTAATCATGGGTAAGCTCCAGGTAGTTGCTGCTGTTATATGCTGTAATCGGTATGGCATCCCTACCTACTACGCCATTGGAGGTACTCAGGGTGCCAAAATCGAGGCTCCGCCCGGATGGTTCCCCTATATCACTGAGAGAAAGCTGGCTGTCACCGGCGGCTACATCGGTAAGAACTATGTAGCCACTTGTATTGATAGTAGCCCTTACCTCATTCTGATAGGCCGTCTCAATTGCAGAGAGCAACCCCCCCACGGTATCGGTCAAGGTATCGGATATGCTGTACTCTCCGGAGACGGAAAGGCCATTCTTTTTGGTTCCACTGAACGTAAACCTATCCCCGTTTGTCCAACCTGAAGTACCGTTTATCTCGGTCCACTTAGTGGTACTGGTAATAGGGCTCGCTCCAGCATTATTTGCTACATCCCCCACCAAACTCTGCGTGTATTCCGTGTCCAGTTCCGAATTTATGGCATTTACAATGTCATCGATATCATCCCCATTAGACAGGGCGATCGTGGCTACCCGGCCGCTATAACTCTCCGTAATGGCAATGGTTTCGTCCTGAGACATCGCGGCGCTGAGATCTTTTTCGCCCGTCTCTTCAGCCTGAGTAGCAACCGTGATGATATTCACCGCGTAGGTACCTGCTTTGGTATCCTTGGTGTAGTCAATAAAAGTTACATCCCCATCAGTGGCACTTCCCTCACCAATGAAGATCCTCTTGGTACCAAGAAAGTTAGACGTCAAGGAATCCGTCAGTTCATCGTCATTAACAGAGAGGGTGCCGTCTTTATCGGAGGTAATACCAATAAGTGAAAGGGCGTTCAAAGTAGTGGGTAGCCCTAGGATTTCGTCATAAATAATGCTTTTAAGCCTTAACTGCACTGTAGATAACGTCCCGTCTCCCATGAGGGTGCCGGCAGTCTCCGTATCGTCATCATAATGAAATTGCTCATTGATATAGGAATTGATTTCATTATAGCTACTTACAAAATTTTGGATCGATGTTTTTATTGTGTCCCAATCGCGGGAGACCATTAGAGTAAGTGTGCTTCCTGATTCTATCTTCAAGAGGTCTAAGGTGACACCGGAAATCGCATCGTCGATGGTGTTGCTGTCACTGGTTATCGTGACACCGTCAACCTTTATTTTAGCATCCTGACCAGCTTGCGTCTCCCTCTTGTAGCCAACGGTGCCACCGGTGTTGATGGCGCTCAATGTTCCTAAATTCAAGTTGGAGCCTGATCCTTCATTTTTACAAACAAGGCTCAACGACAGTTGACTGTCGCCAGTCGTGACATCTGTTACTCGAATCTTGCCATTTACCACAGTCGCTGTAACTGTTTCCCCCTTAGCGGAATACAGACTTTCGATTTCTGTAAGCAGATCACTTACAGTCTTATAACTGCCACTATAAATATCGAAGTCAGTCGTAGTAATGGCCACCCCGCTATTGGTGTACCCGGAGATGGTAATGGTATCAGTAATACCGACTGTTGTATTATAAAAACCGTCGAAGGCGGTGCCAGAGGTCACATAGGTAACGCCGTTAGTAGTATTGGCCGTATCGGAGGTCAACACATGAGCAACATTGCTCTGGCCTCCCTCTAATACGCCTAGAGCCTCAAGGATATTATTGTCATCTGAAAAGCTTGTAGTGCCACTGATATCCAACTGGAAAGTTTCTACTCCATCAGTTGTAGTCGAGACAACTGAAGCAGATATGCCGGATAATGCATCGATAGTGGTTGCTATCGATTGAAGGCTATCTGAATCCAGGTTGATCGTAATGTTATTTCCACCTACCTGTACCGTGGTGCTGCTCAGTGTAGTATCCAGACCAAGGAGGCTGGCAATAGCAGTCTCACTACTGGAAAACTCGTCCGATTTTGCCCCGTCACTGGTAGCGTTCTTGATTGACGTGCTACTGTTGGTAAACCCGAGGCTTTGAAGAACATCCGTGGTACTGGCATCTAATATAGAAAAGACATCCTCGCCGGTATCATCACTTGTTAAGATCAAGCGGTTATCCGTAGTGGAGACGGAGAGGATTGTGGCAGTCACCCGGGTGGCATCATCACCGGAGTTGGCATTGTTTATCTTATCCTGGATATCCGTCAGGTCATCGGTTCCTGTAATAGAGATAGCTGTTCCATTAATAACTATCTCTCCTGAGAGGCCTAAAGCCGTCGTCTTGGAGCTATAACTCTGCGATGAGACCTGTCGAGTCCTTGCTATTTGGGAGCTAGCTGTCATCTCTATGGTATGAGTTCCCGGTAAGGCGTCCTCTGTCGTGCTGGCCGTCATAAGCTCGCTTGCCTCAGTTGTGCTCGATGAAGAAAGGGATGTGGTAAAGACATTGAACGTGTCGCTTTCCTTGAGGTCCTCGGCTACCGTTTTTAAAGTCAAGAGTTTGGTATTGAAGGTCTGCCAGGAGGAGAGCTTGTTTTCATATTTGGTCTGGCTCTCGTCTACGGCGTCTACGCGTTTCTGTTCGATCGCCATAAGTTGGTCAATCACGTTCGCCCAGTCCAGTGTGGACACCAAACCACTTATAAAATTTGTAGCTACCATAGACTTTTACCTTTTGGACTCCGCACCGCTCGCGACTTTACAGTTCGAGAGCTTTGAAAACCCATGTTTCCTCTCAATAGGTATCCGCTAAGAGCGAATTCGCAAATTCGTTGGGCAACCACCGAAGCCTCCAGAATATTGAAGATTCATGTATTTGACCCGCCAGAGGCGGCGAGTTTGTGCATTTTCCACGGAGCGCGCTTGGATGGGTCAAAAAATGAAGGCCAAAGTGAAGAGGGATCCCTTTTCAAAACTCGTTGTTCACTGTTAACCGAATCCTCACTCATGCCTGCTCATTAAAGAGTAGGCCGATTATCTCTTTAGTCTTTGCTGCCAACTTGAGGATCTGCTCAGGGGGTATCTCTCTCAGCACCTCTCCACTGACATTATTGATAATTTTGACCGCGATCCGCCCCGAAGGCCCATCGACATTGAAAGAGAGGCGGTTATCCGTTGATTCGAGATACTTATTTATATTTTCTACTACCTTCTCAATAACCTCCGCTTTGAACTCCACAACCTCATCCTTCACCGAAACACCACTCGTCTCATCCTGTTTAACCTGTTTGACTTCATTTTCAGGCTTCGGGGTCGTGTTCTTTGACTTAGACACTGACGTAGGTTCCTTCGTGCCTGATTGTGCACCCTGGTTTGAGGTTAGAGAAGGTACGTTTACACTGTAGACTTCCATTGCTATCTCCGACACATCCGTGTCCGTATGACAATCATAACAGACGTTCGGCCATCAGCAGTCACGTTTCCGTTAGGTCTTGAATAATGCGTTTACGAGGAATCAGGGCTGATGACTGATTGCTGACCGTTCGAGGTCTGCTCGGTGATTTTGGGGTCGAACCCCCTCGAGGGTCTCGAGGGGCGACCCCAAAATCAGAGCTACTCTAAGATTGAACCACACGGCTTAACCGAGCAGCTGGAGTATCGCCTGTGGCGCTAGGTTGGCCTGGGCAAGCATTGCCGTACCAGCCTGTAGCAAGATCTGATTCTTCGTAAAGTTAGTCATCTCAGATGCCATATCGACATCGCGGATGACAGACTCAGCAGCCTGAGTGTTCTCAATCGTCACCGCCAGGTTAGAGGCAGCAAAACCGAGCCTGTTCTGATAGGCACCAAGGTTACCCCTCTTTTCCGCTACGTACTTGATAGCCGTCTCGAGGTCGGTCAACGCACTGTTAGCCGAAGCCACTGTGGTCAGATCAACCGTTAACGTGGCACCATCGTTCAGCGCACTCATCCTCGCATCGGATATGGTTACGCCGACCCTATCATTGGCATTATTTGCAGCGCCAACCTGGAAGTTCTGAGTCGCCGTGCTTAACGTAAACGTGGCAGCGTCAAGCTCCACACTGGTACTATAGTTGGCGTCCAGGGTGATCTTCACGCCTAATGCATCGAAATTAAGGGTTTGCGCACCTGTCCCTGAAAGGGTGAGTATCTGAGTGATCACGCCGTTGCTCAGGTGAATCTTGGTTCCAATTGGGTCAAGTAGGGTATACGTCTTTGAAGTGTCCACAACACCGGCGACATCTATCTTGGTGCTGGCACTAATACCCTTGTCGGAATATGTTGCGGCACCCATGTTTGCGGTTGCACCAAAGGTCCCCATCGTCAGGTTGGTATCACCATACTTGGTAGATGTGGCGATTCGGTCAATTTCACTTTCCAGCTCTGAGGCCTCATTATCCAGTTTGGTCCGGTCATCACTGGTGAGGTTTGCAGAAGCAGCCTGAGTGGCCAGTTCCTTCAGCCTCTGCAGGATATTACCAATCTCATTCATGGCACCTTCTGCTACCTGCACCATAGACCCACCCTGACTGGCGTTATCAGACGCCTTGCGGAAACTGGCAATATTGGCGCGCAAGCCTGACGAAATGGCCAATCCCGCTGCATCGTCAGCGGCCCTGTTGATTCGGTAGCCTGAAGATAGCCTCTCCAACGACTTTGAAAGACCTGAATCCGCTACGCCCAACCATCGGTGAGCATTCATAGCAGCAATGTTGTTAGCAATTCTTAATCCCATTTTTAAATCCTCCTTGAATTTTGAGTTGTGAGTTGCGAGTCAGCTATCTCAATGGTTTAACTCCCAACTCCTCACTGTTTTCTGTGGCATCCTTGCCACCTTCTATCTTTGGTTGAGCTCATGGGTGTCAACCTTTGACCCAAGAACATGCAAAATACCTTTCCTCACCTCCTTCCGCTCTTCGGGGTTCAGGACTCATAATAGAGGTCTTGAACCAATTTGTCTTTGTTTTGATATTCTTATCGGAAGGTGGGTGGAGGGACTTTAGTTTTTTCTGTTGACCCTTAAGG
>JBDRGH010000484.1:0-4215 GCA_043818015.1 Pseudomonadota bacterium | reverse complement strand
CCATCAGCCTGATTATTTCAGCAATGGATATTTCAGCAGGCGGCTTGGAAAGTTTGTACCCTCCTTCGGAGCCGCGTTTGCTTCTCAGGTAACCGGATCGTTTCAATATCAGCAATATTTGCTCAAGGTATTTTCTAGGTATGTCTTTTCTTTTTGCGATGTCATCGGTCTTGATCAGTCCCTTGTTGTAGTTCTCCGACAAATCGACAAGAGCCAGACATGCGTATTCACTCTTAGTTGACAATTTCATTTTATCCCTTCATATTCTATACTAAACATATAGACAATATAGTATTTAAACGTTACGGAAATGGTTAACTATGTTCTATGTTAAGTTATAATATGGTATTTGATATCATACTTCGCGGGGCTTATGGTCTTGCAAGAACAACCCAGGAGAACGGTATGCTTCGCGGTGATGCCTTCATGATTTTGGGTGGGCTGATAGGAGCTACCACGCTTTTTTACGGCTCCAGGCTGCTTCCAAAACGGATGGTGATAGTTGATGATGATCCTCTTTCATATGTCACTCCGCAAATAAGAGTTCTCAGGGAGCAAATGATACAGATGCGGCCTTTCATGTAGTTTTTCGTTTCTGTCTATATTGCGAATTAGACAAAGCTACCGCTAAACAAAAATCACAATGAAAAAATAATTAGAATAGGTGGGCTCTCCTTTTGGTCAGGGCCGTCAGGCGTTTGGGGAACGTAGGCTGAATATCTCCTTGCGTTGATACTTACACCCCGTTTCCATTAAACCGGTCGTCTACCGGACCTTCCTGCCTGCACCGCTAGTTGCCTAGCAGTTTAGACAATGGTTGCCTCTTTTTAGGGGCGGTTTCGCGCTTAGTTAGACCGAAAAGACGATCCCAACCATCGTCATTCCGTATGCCTTCAGCGCTTATCCGCTATGGCGTAGCTACTCAGCGTGCCTTTTGACAACTGATACACAAGAGGCCACGACACCCTGTTCCTTTCGTACTAGAGGCATCTTCCCTTCAGGCAACCAACACCCTCAGCAGATATAGACTGAACTGTCTCGCAACGTTCTTAATTGCTGGAGAAACAGGAAGCTTTCGAGCACAATGTGCTTAGTCTCCTTTCCTTACCGGGATGTGGTATGATTAATCTGCGGTGAAGTTCAAGAACAGCAGCTTTTTGGCCTACACGAAGTATGTGCAGGTTTCGTCTTCTTGCGTGAAAAATCATGGATCTTATGTTCAATTCAATAAGAACTGAACGGATCCACACAAGCATACTCAAACTCTTTGACCAAACTTCTAATTTTGGTCTTGTCCTGTCAACCGTCACACTTCCGTCACCAGCTATCCAACCTCCTATGAAATCGATTTTTTGTTCGATTCCTTCCAATTTTGGAGGTCCTATCGTTAGTGACTTGGCCTCTGACGGTATGGAATATACTTGATTTAAGATCTTCCACAGCTTGGACGACGAAACATTTATTTTGAACTTGCCGTTTCCGAAGCCTGCAGACACGAATTTCTTTGTTGGTCGTTTGCCTGTTATGTTCAATATTAGCGGCAGAACAATTTTATCCATGAACTCTTCATCTTTGTTGATAACGAATATTGTTGATTTATCCCTGGATAAGTGTCCGTCACTACCAACTATGCCTGCGAAGACATCTACGTCTCCCATAAACAGGTTTTCTGTGTTTCTGTTGATAAACCTGACGGGAGCATTGTTCCGCTAGTTCCGGTACGTGGAGACTTCCTGCTTCTCTCCCAGCTAACGTGACTCTTTGAAGGGTGAACACCCCTACCCTTGGGCGCTGCTGCACGCCCAGGATGAGCCGAGCCGACGGCGGAGAAGCAACGAACGGGGTCGATATAACCATCCGTGACCTGAGAAGACAAGTCACCGGAATTATGGACTCTCACCCGCCACAACTCCATTATAGGGATCGAATAGAATATAGCTTACTCTAGACGATTATCCCCAAGGTAACTTTTCAGACAGACCGGGCCCCCAATAAAGAGGCACCGGGGATCGCTAGGCCGCGCTTTCGCGTTAGGACCCCTTTTTGTCGAGGGTCCTATCAGACTGGCTTTTGCCCTTGCACTCGACGCTGGATTTCCGACCCAGCTGAGCCAATCTTTGGGCGCTCTTGATTTTTTATCAAGAGCGTGCCGCCCCAGCCAAACTACCCATCAGCTGTTGTTCCCCGAAGGGTGAGCAGTACGAGCGCGAAAGGGTGGTGTTACATTGTTGCCTTCCCCAGGACTGACGTCCTGAGTGCGACGCTCCCACCTACGCTATACAAACACTCTCGTACCACAGCAGCAGACTGTAGTAAAGCTCTATGGGGTCTTCTCGTCCCGCTGAGGGTCTCCTGGATATGCACAGGAAATCGAAGTTCACTAGGCATCTGTCCAAGACAGTGGGGATCTCGTTATAACATTCATGCGGGTCGATAATTAATCGACAAGGGATTGCGTTGTCGTGGCCTTGTTTTGTTTTTTCCACCTTCGAACATGTTTCGGATTCAGCGGTTTTACCAAGCTTATGAATTCCTTGACATTGCTTCCGTATATTGCAAGGTCAAAGCTTGGGAATTTCTTTTCAATTTTTGGTCCTGAAACCTTTCCGCACATTATCTTGAAGTCTTCTTCAAGGATCGCCTTTGTTTGCTCAAGGACTACACAATTGGCACCATCCCAAGAATGATGGAATCTTGCCCAAATTTTGTAATTGCCTCCAGAATTACGCGACAACGGGATTTCTCCCTCCGCGTCAAAGAAACCCTGTAAAAACCGGCGCTTGGTTTCCTTGTTACCAGAAATGACGAAAGATGGTATTTTCCACTTTACCTGAGTTCCGGGATATTCCAGAATGTTTACAAGATAGCCATGGATTTCTTTTGAATACACCTTTATTCGCGGTGTTTGGTTTCCATATTTGTAAAGTCTTGGTTTTGATCCTGCAAAAACATTGAGAAATATCTTTCTAACGTTTTCAAGAAACTCCATATTGCTCTGGCTTATTTGAACTTCATAGAGGTTGTTGTATGGTTTGGGCAATGATCCGTCCCTTAGGATTCCTGCCAGGTAAGCTAAGTCAGTTGCCTTCTCGACAACTCCATCATGCATGACTATAATTGGTGGAGTTGTTTATCAAAGACACGACATTTACGCTACCTCTGCCCCTGACGGTCACTCTTATCATTCAAGAGTCAAATGACCGTCGGATAAGACGGTCAGAGTTACCGCCGCCGTTTACCAGGGCTTCGGCCCCTTGAAAGAAACCTTAACACACTGGCACTGGGCAGTCATCAGGGACCATAAAAATCGTTTCCAATTATCGGTCCCCTATGTTTTTTAACCGGTAGAAACGCTGGGCGCTTCTTCCGCTTGTTAAACAGTCGGATCCCCCTGGTCACTGTGACTCGCACGGCCTATCAAAGATAGGGGAGCGAGCATGGCTTGTACCAAAGATACGCCACTAATTTGCCGAATTCCTTAGACAGATTTCTCCTAACACGTCTTCGCCTACTCAGCGAGGGGCACCAGTGACGGTTCTGGGTACGAATGAAAGGACTCCTTCCCTTACCGTTTTCACGGTCTCCGGGAGTTGGCCGAACTCAAATACTCAAGCTACTCACAGCTTCACCCGCTTCTCACCATTACGGTACTCTGCGGGCTTTACTGCTTGACCACCAGAAGTGGTCGGCCTATCCTGAAGAGTCCGGTTTGGGCACGCGTTGCCGCACGTATCCTTTCAGTGCAGGAATATTAACCTGCTTCCCTGTTCGATAAACTCCTGTTAGGGTTTACCTTAGGATCGACTAACCCTCAGCCGTTTCGACCGGCTATGGCTTTCGCCATAACTGTTGATCGTTGCTGAGGAACCCTGGCCCTTAAGACGGCTAGGTATCTCACCTAGCTTCGCTGTTACTGATGGCAAGATTTTTGTTTCTGAGAGGTCCACCCGACCTTACAGCCGGACTTCCGCCCTCACAGAACACCTCTCTACCACTTCCTTTCGGAGTCCGAGGTATCGGTGGCTTCTTTAGTCCCGTCCATTGTCAGGACCTCCAACCTCGGTGGGTGAGCTATTACGCACTCTATCAAGGATGGCTGCTTCTGAGCCAACCTCCCCACTGTCTTAGGTTGGAAATTCCTTTTCTCACTTAAGAAGCACTTAAGGACCTTAACCTCGGTCTGGTTTCTTTACCTCTTGGATAGCGAGCTTACCC
>JBDRGH010000483.1:0-3476 GCA_043818015.1 Pseudomonadota bacterium | reverse complement strand
TTTTCGCTTCAGCATACATTTTTTGACCCATCTAAGCTCGCTCCATTGAAAATTCACAAACTCACCCTTCGGGCTCAAACATGTGAATTTTCTACATTACGCTCGCCAAGGTGGGTTCCCCAAAAAATCTATGAATTCGCTGTCAGGGGACTTCTTCAAAGCCTTGGCAGGTTATGCAAAGGTCTCTTTGCATGTCTATCTTTCACTAACCAAAATTACTAGCCTGTACAAGATGCTACTTCTATTCATTGTTCCTTTTTAATCCAGATGAAAAATTCGTCAAACCCTAATTGTCGGTGATCGACTTAATTTCCCCGGAACATACATAGGCTTTTTTGATTCCCGTAATAAAGCGTGTAGTCACTAAAAGCAACGAGCCACGAGAAGCATGGGTACCCGCTGATCCTCGTAGGGAGGTAAGAGTGAAGTTGCTCTGCATATAGAGCAAGGGTTGTGCCAGACATATATTTTTCGATCGACAAAAACTTCAGATTCGATGCAGGGATGATAACTGATTGAAAATAAGGACATATTCGGGAGATCGCCTCTATTTTATGGTAATGATAGAATACAGAATATCCTGTGTCGGAGGGTGATAACAACTTGAGGTGTTGGAAATGGCGCAGAGCGATGTGTACTATTGCACAGGTTGGAGCTTTGAGGTCCGACATCGACAGGCCAGACTCCTAGGCGAGACTATATTTCTTCATCCGATACCGAAGGGCATGCCTCGTAATATCAAGCAGTTTGGCTGCCCGGACCTGATTGCCTCCTGTCAGCTTCAGGGCCTCTTCGAGCAATTCCCTTTCTACACGGGCAAGGGACATACCCGTCTCGAGGAATCTTACCCCTGAACCCACGGCCTTGCCATCTTTGGCGACCTCCCTGGGCAGATGCTTCACCAGGATCTCGTCTTCATCCCCTAGGATAATAGCCCTTTCAATAACATTCTTGAGTTCTCTGACATTCCCTGGCCAATCGTATCTGATCAATAGCTCCTCGGCCTCCTTGGAAATCCCCTTCACATTTCTTTTGAATTCACGATTGGCCGTCTGGACGAAGTATCTGCTTAGAATTGGGATGTCATCCTTTCTTTCCCTCAAAGGGGGCATATAAATGGGGACGAGCTTAACACGGTAATAAAGGTCCTCACGGAAAGCACCTTCCTCCACAGCTCGCCATAGATCCTTATTCGTGGCAGCAATCAAAAGGACATCGACATCAAACTCCTTAGTCCCCCCAACACGTCGAAATCTCCGAGTCTCGATAACCCTCAGCAGTTTTGCCTGGAGGGCGAGTTTCATATGCCCGATCTCGTCGAGTAGAAGAGTCCCCCTTTGAGCCTCCTCAAACATCCCTTTCTTTAAGTTCTTTGCATCGGTAAAGGCTCCTTTTTCATGCCCGAAGAGCTCGCTCTCCAACAGGTTGTCCGGGATAGAGGGGCAGTTGACCTCGATAAAAGGGTGCGCCTGCCGTCGACTTTGATAGTGAATCGTCTTGGCCACTAGATCCTTTCCGGTTCCGGTCTCTCCAAGTATCAAGACCGTCCTCACATCCATCTCGATGATCTTAGAGATTCGCTCGTAAACCTCCTGCAAGGGAGAACTCAACCCGATTACATTATCGAGACCGTAGCGTTCTCTTTGCTGCATCCGAATGAACGCAACTTCTCTTTTTAATCTCGTGCCCTCCAACGCATTTCTAATGGCAATCTTCACACGGTCTACATCGAAGGGCTTTGAAATGTAATCATAGGCACCCAATCTCATGGCGTCAACAGCGGTCTCCACCATCTCCGATGCCGTCAGTACAATCACCACCAGCTCTTTTCTCAGATCGCCCATTTTCTTCAAGACCTCGATCCCGTCAATTCCTGGAAGCATGATGTCCAGAAGGATCACGTCTGGTATTTCTTTCGCAATTTTCTCCAAAGCCTCTTCGCCAGTTTTAGCAGAGATAATCTTATAACCTTCCTGGCCAAGGCTCTCTTGGATCGACCAGTTTAACAAAGGGTCATCTTCGACTATGAGAATAATGTCTTTCGGCATTCTATCATCCTGATATTGTCCGTTGTTCCTTGTAGGCAGTCTCTTTCTATAGTTACCCTGTTAATCTGACAAACAAAGGACGAATCACAATATTAAATGAAAAAGGGGAAAACGATCCTAAAGGTCAACCCGCCCTCGCCTCTGTTCCTGGCCTGAATGAAGCCGCCATTCTGCTCTAGGATTCTCTTGGCTATAGAGAGCCTTGTTCCAGCTCCCCTTCCCATAGTAGAAAGGAATGGTTTGAAAAGCCTTTCCATATGAGTCTCCGGGATCGAGATCCCGGTATCTTCGATCTCTAACAGGATATAGCCCGAGGGATCCAACACGCTGCGCACCGCCAGCCTTCCGCCGTCGGGCATGGCGTTTAGCATGTCCAAAAAAAGGTGAAGAAAAGCCAGTTCAATCTGTCTCGCATCAAGTTCTATCTCTGGCAGGCTCTCCCCGAGGTGTTTTTCGACCTCGACCTCATGTCGTTGGCACTCTGAACGGATTCTACGTAAAGACTGTTCTACGACTTTATTTATATCGGTGAGCGAAGCCTTTGGTGTTGAAATATGAGTGAACTCTATCATCTCTGACAGGGTCTTATTTATTTTCCCTAGCTGGTCGTATACCTGCTGTACGATCTCCCTGTTGGGGTCCGTTGGAGCCATTTTTCCCCCCAGGATCTTGACAGCAACCCTTATGCTCGTCAGAGTATTCTTCACTTCGTGAACAAACCCATCCACCAAGTCTTTAAGCACAGATTGATCCGTATCTGGCCTCGTCTCGTTTGAACGCCTCTCCATCACACAAAAGCTCTTTTCCCCTTCAAGATCTACAGTCACCTCATTGACATGGTCTTAGTTCAAGCTGCGAAACCTCCTTTTCCGCTTCCTGGTTCACGCTCTTTGGCCCGCCTCCGGCGGATTAGCTCCAGTCATTCTCGGGAACTCACCGAACTCGCTCAAGCATCGGGAAAAACGTATCTTCCAGCTCAATCACGGCAGGTACCTCAAGAAGCCAGTCTAGCTCATCTTTGCTCGTGAGGCAATTTCCACTTCCTCAGTAGCGGCCACTTAGAATTCTTAACGTTGTTGAAAGAATACGTGATAAGGAGGTTTGCCTTGGTTATTCGTAAAATAAGGTTCAAATATTAGCACAGCCTGCTCTGACAATCAATAAATACTTTGATCGAACCAGAAGGTTATCGAAATGGTCCTTGGCAGAGAGAGACAGAACAAGAACAGCTATTTCCAGGAGTTTCCCGAGTTTCTGGCGAAGTATTTTCGGAACACCATGATTTCGTTACTAATCTGGCATTATTTAAGTGAACCCCTTTATCCCTTCGCTCACTGCTTCCGCAGTGACCCTTTCGGGGCTCGCAGGTGGGGAATACTTTCCCCTTCCAGCCTCTTCGGGCTGGCTTTCCCCTTCCTGCTCACCCTC
>JBDRGH010000482.1:0-2688 GCA_043818015.1 Pseudomonadota bacterium | reverse complement strand
TGGTTTTCTCCATATAGTCTTTTATGGAAATATCTTCGAAAACGCGGCCAATCACATCGAACACTTTGTCAGACCGTAACTCCTTGCGGATGTTTTCAAGTTTATCGAGAAGGGTTTTTAAAACTCTCCCTTCGCGGGTTTTAGCAGCCACGAGATTGATGATCAAAACGGGATCATGTTTCTGCCCGTAGCGATGAATACGCCCCATGCGTTGTTCAAGGCGGGCGGGATTCCATGGAATATCGTAGTTAATCATTATCCAGCAGAACTGCAGATTGATCCCTTCACCCGCTGCATCTGTTGCCACAAGATATCTTGCACCACCTTCTTCTTCCGGTTTTCGGAAAAACTCAACCTGCTCGTCCCGCTCGCGATAATCCATTCCGCCATGAATTTGAGCTACTCTGCCCGTATAACCCAGTCCCTCCAGACGCCGGACCAGGAAAACGAGTGTATCCCTGTACTCTGTAAAGATTATGAACTTCTCATTCTTAAATTTTGGATCTTGGAAAACTTCGAGAAGTCTCTCGAATTTGGACTCTTCTCCCCCGTCATAAACTTTTTGTGTCAAGTCGAGAAGTTCCCTTACCCGCATACGCTCAACTTCCAAGTCTGCCAGGTTCGCCGCGATCGTCCCTCCCAACGCCTCTCCCTCAGCGGCCTCATGTTCTTCCTGGTCGTCCTCACTGGTTTCTTCATCTGCCGTTTTGGTGAAAGAAACATCCTCAACATCATCGAGCTTTCTTTGCATTGCTGCCAGCTTCTCAGGGGTGATTCTCCCCGATTGAATGTCGTCCATGATCGCGTCCAGCTTAGCGAGTCTCCGTTTGAAAGAACATAGGAGAGCATAAGTAGAACTTGCCAGTCGCCGCTGGAAAATACTCATGGCGAAACAGGCTGCAGAGCGATTTAGTAGTCGTGCCTTGTTGTAATAGGTTTGGATATAGTGGGTCGTAATATCGTAAATCGCCTGCTCACTGAACTCTCCTTTTGAAAGATCGTAACTGAGAGTGTCGGAGATACGCTCCGGATAAATTCGTGTACCGTCATAGTGGACCATTTCTTCTTTGGCTCTTCGAATAAAATGGACATCTCGGGCGCGCTTAGGATAACTGGAAAAAGCAGTAAATGTTGAAAGCACCTCCGGCTCCAATAATCGCCAAAGGCAATAGTACGGATAGTCCTTTCCCATATGGGGTGTTGCAGTGAGCAGCAAAAGGTGACGGGCACTCCAATCAAGTTGCCATCTTGGGCTCTCATTATTGATTCCGGCCAGGGTCTCTGCTAAACGGTAACGATCGGTGGCCCGGAAAGTACCATCCGGGTCTCGGCGGGCGGAGAGTTTATGGGCTTCGTCGAAGATTACCAGCTCATAAGGTTCCACTCCCCATTCTTGGAGCCTTAAAAGCATGCGATCTCCAGACAGGGTGTCTATACTCACGATCAGCAGATCGCTTCCAGGACCTTTAAAAGGATTGGCGGCCTTCGCTTCGGCACCCCGAATAACGCGGAAGGGCAAACTGAAAAGTTGTCGCATTTCCCTTTCCCAGTTCCCAAGCAGACCCGAAGGCGGCACGATAAGAATCCGCCGAATGAGACGACGGGTTAGCATCTCACGAATATAAAGCCCAGACATGATCGTCTTGCCGGCACCCGCATCGTCCGCAAGAAGAAAACGGAGTTGAGGTTGGGAGAGCATGTACTCATAAACAGCTATTCTCTGGTGAGGCAGTGGATCAATACGGGAAATTTCTGTGGCAAACGCGGGATTGAAAAGGTGGCCATAAGTTAATCGGTGGCCCTCTGCCACAATGCGGACAATCTCAGGATCAGATGTAAAGTCTGGGATCGCTGTAGGTTCAGGCTTTACCTCATAGCGAGTGGATTCTTCCTTAATAATCGTAACGTTGGTGTAGGGACTATATGCCTCAGAGGGGCTGCTAAGAGATTCCAATCCGTATCGCTCTATCCTGAGAAGCCGTTGCCACGAAATACGTGACGGCTTCGATTGGCCATTCTCCCATCGGTTGACTGTGGCAAAAGAAACGCCCAGAAGCTCGGCTAGACGCGTTTGCGTAAGTTCGTATTTAACCCTCAACCCTCTGATCTGGCCCGCAAAGTTAACGGGAAGGTTTGATATTTTCTTTTCGTTTAGATACATGTTATGATTTCTATCATAGACTCATACGGGTGTCAAGTAAAAATCGTGTGTTAGAATATTGTTAATATAACATGCTATATATTCCGCAACAAGGTAGGTATATTTTTAGGCAGGGTTGAGTTTGTAAGAGAGGTCTATGGCTCTGATAACAAAAGGGGATCAACTTCACCCTTTTTGTGAGTGGTTTTAGGAAAGCTCGGTTCCCTATTCCCTTTCATTGCCGAAATTGATTTTACGACGCCTCATCAATAATCCGATGGCGCACGATTTTACCGTCGAGCCTTTGGACGGCAAGGTTCATTCTGGCCAGGCGAATGAATCAACTTATCATAAAAAAACTCAAGAGCCGTCTCGGCGGCGTTCCTCTTGATCTCTCGACGACTCCCTTTTAAATCCTCTCTCCTCACCCCTGTTCTTCTTCTGTTGGCGAATCCTATGAAAACCCTCCCAATGGGAGCTCTCTTTGTTCCGCCTGTTGGCCCTGCCACACCTGTGGTGGATAACCCGAATGTCGTGCCGAAGGCTTT
>JBDRGH010000481.1:0-3425 GCA_043818015.1 Pseudomonadota bacterium | reverse complement strand
GGTCGAAGACCTCGAACAACTCCGACACCTTCTTTTTCAGGGCGAAGCCGTCGTTTCCGCGGGATTCGTTCGGCCCGTTGTCCTTGCCGAACAGAAACAACCGCAGCACGGTGGGCGGGGGATCGAAGACTGGCTCGCCATCCTGGACCTGCAGTTCCTCGATCCGCCCGTAGTTGACCTCCTGCATCAGCTCGACCAGGCGTTTCCTGGGCTCGGACAGGTCCCGCTTTTTGACTGCTTCCCTGGGGCCGGTCCCGGGGCTTAGACATCCCTCGGAGCCATCGCCACGACCTTCTTGCTTCATATGTCACCTCCATTGCTAAGGGTTGAAGGGTCACGTAACCCTTGGAACTGAGGTGATTTTCGTGTTTATGAAGGCACTTTTAGAGGACAGGTAGAAAGGGGATGAGACAGGTCTTGCAGAAGTGATGCGGGGATTTGAGCGCAGGAAGGCTATCGCCCAGGAGGAGTGTCAATGGACGAGACAGGTTGAAAATAAATGAGACAGGTCTCAGGATCTATCGGGCAGGAAGGGTCTGGCAGCCACTGTGAAGGGGTTAATCCGGTATCCGAAGTCGCCTTCGCCTTGGCCTTTCCAGCGGCAGGTCTGGACTATGTCCTCCCTATCGATGGGCAGGCCGAGTTTTTTCTTTATTGCTGTTTCGATATCGGATTGGAGTCGATTGATAGTTCGGCGAATGGATGTTTCATCTTCGACGTACTTTTCAGTCCGGGCCTCGATCTCCTTAATAATATCCTTGATGTTGATGAGCCTGTGTTGTTCGGGAAGGACCGCTTGTCTCATATCATCAAGAAACTGGTCCCATAGAATGCGGAAAACGTCGAACCGGGTACCGGCTTGGGGAGCCACAACCATCTCTCCCTCCACAACTACGGTGTTCGGTCCACACTCGACCACAAATCGACGGGCGGCTTGATATGGGGCGACTGGCTCGGCAACGATGGGAGTGGCTCCCTTGGTGTAGACAGGGACTGAGGCGGTGCGAACAGACTGTGGCGGCCCACATTCAGCCGCATTGCACACCCAGTCTTTGATTTTGGTCTGCCCGCAAATGATATCCGCCAGAGAAGTGCGAATGATCCAGTCCTCGTCCAGGAAACGCTCGTCGACGCCCTTGGGATTTACGACCAGGTAGCAAGTGGTTTGTGTGCGCGCCCAGTCGCGAGTAAGGAATTTCTCATCGGAACAGTAGTCTGCTATGCACACCAACAAGCCCATATCGCCGATGTCGATTCTGTATACGCCGGCAGATATCTCTTTGACGTTCGATTTGAGCTTGGCGAGCTCGGAAAGGATGTAAGACGTTATGCCTTGTGGGAGAAGTTTAGCGCGAAGTTCTTTGTGCCTCAGTTTCTTGTGCCGGAAAGGGAAAACCGGTCGGTCGCACTCCGGGCACCGAAAATCATGTCCGGCCTCGTCCAGCCCGTCGTCTACGTAGAGCCGCCCGCGACAATGCCGGTTCTTCGGGGGATAATCGGAATCCTGTGGTTCTGCGCACAGAATATATTCTCGGGTGCATGTCTGGACAAGCCCGTCCTTTTCCATGCGAGCAGCCGTATTGAGCAGACCCTGCGATGGATTCGGGATGACAGACCCATCCCGCAGGAGCCGAACGACATGCTCGCGATTAACGTTTGAATCGCTTTTCCGTCGAGAGGACAGGGATGCCATGAATATTCCTCAAATAATCTTCAAATGGACGACGTTCAAGAGCGTTCAATCTATGATCAGAATATCGCACCACGTATTCGCCGTCTGCATCTTCCAGCCTCTCGAAGATCAGGCTGATACGCTTCTTTTTATAATGGACCTTGATGCTTTCAATATTTTCCAGATCTGAGAGAATCCCGCCAACAGCCTTTTCAAAGTGTCCGATGGCGTTGCCGATAGGGTTAGAGTCTGGATCGGTAATCTTTATTTTGGGGGACCCGTCTAAAGGGGAGTTGCAAACGACAATTTCAACAAGAGGGGTTTCGGCTGCTTCCCCGTTTTTAATTTTCCTTAGAAATCGTTCCAACTGCTTCGCGTATGTGACCTGGCTCTCGTTCTCATATTCGCATGGTTTGGCAAAGTAACCCGAGGCAAGACGGTTGGCTATCTCAAGAGGAACGCTGACGCTCACCGATGAGATACTTACACGCTTTGCACCTTCCGCGAAGTCGAGGATTATCCACTCGGGTCGGTAGCCGTGGACCACACCTCCCGCATGCAATAGTAAATCGGGCCGTTCCGCCCGGCGGATAAAAACAAGGTAGTGATCGTCATAGGCGATAACGTCCTTGAAATCACTTATGCGCCCGTCGCCCTTGGCTTTGTCAAAACTGGCGAGAATATTCTTGACGGTTTTGGGCGCTAAGAAATCCTTGAAGGACTGTTGGGGATGGCGAACTTTCCCTTTGAGTATCATTCGAGCAAAGCCGGTCTTGTGTATCTTGTCGAGATGAAAAACGAGCCGCAGGTATGAAGATTGGCTATGGTATATGGAAAAAAGGAGGGCGATTTTGTCGAAATCCTCTTCATCAACGCGACAGAGCTCCAGTATGTCTTCGGCCAGAACGCCTGTTGCAAAATCGACGATGGCCACTTTGGACTTGTACTTGGCAAATTGGTCGACGAGAAGATAGGGTAACAGGGCACCATCGCCAAGGGTCCGCAAAGCGTCCTTTTTCTGCCTGACGGAACCGGCTCCGTCTATGCCAATGTTGTTACACAGAACACCAATCTGCCTTCCGGTACGTCGACCGATCCATTCGTCAATGAATCCATCTTGACCGGATTGTACGAGGATGTGATCGAGCGCCATTTCTAAGTCGCTCTCCCAGAACTCTCGCGCTGGCGCTCCAGATCCTTCCAAGGATTTAATAATTCCCTCTGTCATTTCCGTGCGGTCCCTTTCCTATTGTGTGTTCTGCTTTGTCCTTTCTTGATATCCGGAGTTTTACCCGATAGCGCCCATAAGATGCGGCTCCTCATCAGGCATTTGGTCCCATGTCCTGCCGTCCAGGATGCGTCCTGTTCTCTTCTTCATGACGCCCCCCCATTGTTTGAAGAAGAACGGGACACCGGTCGATAAGCATTGGTCTCGTATCTCTCTTGCCCAGGCGGGGTCCATTTGGCGCGCCTTGGGACCTGATTCACCTCCAACAATAACCCAGTCCACACCTTTTAGATTCAAACCATGAACAGGTCCGAGCAAGGGCTCGAATGAAACGAATTTGACCATGGCGTTGCTTTGTCGCAGGTGTTCGATACGGAACTGGTAGTCAGAATTCTCAACGCTGACTCCCATCCATATATTGGGAGACCAGTCCAATTGTGGGTTCATTTCCAGCAGGCGTTTCGAACGTTTTGTTAGAACTTGAAACCGATGATGTGATGCCCGACCCATTACATCGAATATCTT
>JBDRGH010000480.1:0-3706 GCA_043818015.1 Pseudomonadota bacterium | reverse complement strand
ACCCAATTATTATTCTATTCCGCTCTAATGTCTTCATTAAATTATAAAAACCCCTATCTTCCTCACCCAGGAGAGTATTCTTAGAAACTCTACAGTCTTCAAAAGCTAATTCTACCGTTCCTGCACCATGCAGACCTAATTTTTTTATATTTGCACTTACGGTTACTCCCGATGTCCCCCTTTCCACTACAAATAGACTAATACCCTTAATCCCTTTTTCAGGATTGGTTACAGCAGTAACAAAATAGAGGTCTGCTACACCCCCCATAGTACAAAACATCTTGGTGCCATTAATAATGTAATCACCATTACGATCCTTTTTGGCGACTGTCCTTATTGAAGATACGTCAGAACCTGCTTCAGGTTCGGTCATCGCAATAGCCCCTATTTTATCTGCTTTGATGGAAGGAATGAGGAATTTTTCTTTCTGTTCCTCTGTTCCAAAATCATAAACAGGGCCTGAAACCCCCAGAGTCTGAACAAGACAACAGACTGCTAGAGCGACAGAGACATAGGCGACCTCTTCTGTTAGGATACAAAACGTTATAGTATCACCGCCTGAACCACCATACTTCTCAGGATATGGTACACCTAAGAAACCAAGTTTTCCCATCTTTTTAAAGAGTTCTATCGGGAATTCATCTGTCTCTTCCAATTTTTCTATAAGAGGAGCTATCTCTTGCCTACCAAACTTAGAGACCATTTTTCTGAATAGTTCTTTCTCCTCCCCTAAGTTAAAATCCATAAATTTGTTCCCTCGCTCTTTTCAAGCCTTCAATAGTGATTTTATAATCATAAACTTATCTCTATCGTAGAACCTAATATTGCCATGACTGCCACAGTGAATATAAATGCCGGTAGCAATGGGAGATAGGTATGGGTTACAAAGGCAAAGCAGAAATAAGCTTCCAACGTCATCAACTCACCCCGGGCAAAATTCAATACATCTATTGCCTTTTAAATCAATACAAAGCCCATTCTTATTAGTGCAGGGATTCGTTTTAGAGCGATGCTGAAGGCAACTTTCCCGGTAACCACCTTTATTTTCATTGTAATAGACCCCCCTGATTCATCCTCAAAAAGGAAAATCCCTTTCTCCAGCCCAATCGTACTGTAACCCATCGTTCATTCTCATAACACCGATTATCTCCGGAAAAGTAGCTTCGGCCTCCAGGGCATTGAAGACAGAGGGAACTAAGTTTACTTTTTCTTGACGGGCAGCCTCACTCAAATTTTCCAAGCTTTTCTTTACTTTCTTGTTATCCCGTCTACTTTTAAACGCTTGGAAATCAGCAATGTAAGCTTCTATATCTGTGTCATCAGGTGCAAACGCTGGAGGTCTAAAATCCTCCTCAGGGGGAATCCTAAAGCAGTTTACTCCAACTACCAATCTATCTCCGTCTTTCTCTCTGCTTTGAGTTGCCACAGTACCTTGGTCCAGCTCCTTGTGAACCCACCCACTTTGGAGCGCAGCCATCCACCCCCCCATACCCTCTATTTTGGTGAGCATTTCTTCTACTCTTTTTTCTATGGTGGAGGTTAACCATTCGATGTAATAGGAACCCCCTAGTGGGTCTATCACCCTGGCTACCCCGGATTCGTAGCGGATTACCTGTTGAGTACGTATCGCTAGCTTCACTCCATCTTCAGTTGGGGTAGCAAAGGTTTCGTCGTAGCAGGCCAGTTGAATACCCTGGCACCCTGCCAGGACACCTGACAAAGCGCCTATGGCCCCCCTGGCAATGTTAACAAGCGGCTGCTGTTGGGTCATTATGCCTCCCAGAACGTTTACATGAACTCTTAAAGACATGGCTGCAGGGCTTGTGGCACCAAACTGCTCCTTCATAGTTCGTGCCCACAATCTCCTGAGAGCTCTTACTTTGGCTATATTTTCGAAAAAGTCGCTACCAAGACCCACTGTTGGGCTTAGACGTTCCCCTATCGTATCAATATCAAAACCCCGTTTTAACATCTCACGTATCAATTCATTGCGAGCGGCCAGAATAAACGCCATCTCATGTATTGCATTACCCCCTCCATCCATGACAGACGGACCATCGAAATACCAGAAACTACACTTTGGAAGATGCTTCAGGGCATATTCACAGAAATCGTAGCTCCACTTTCCCAGAGTAGATAACCCGTCCTTGACATAGAGATCTTCTTGATAGCTACGGTGGCACATGGAATACCATAAGCTGAATACGGGGTGTACTATTCTCAATTTGTGTTCCTGATATCCCCTCCTTCGGGCAGCAACCAGATAAGCCTGCGTCAAGGTAGGGAAAGGCTGGACAAGACAGAGGCTCAGTTCATCCAATGGTAAACCATCCACAGCCGTTGTTACATCGTCTACCGTACTGGAAGCGACTCCACAAACCCCCACCTGACCCTCCGCGGTAGGCTGGTCAGGCTCTAACCCGTAAGAACCGGTACCATCTATGTGATAATCAAGGGCAGTAGCCCCTTCTTTAATCTCGAACTTTAACCTCTCATTAAACCGTTTGGGGGTCGAAAGTCCAGTTATCTGCCGTATATTCCACAGCTTACCCCGATACATAAGGGGGTGAGGTCCCCTCGTAAATGGGTATGATCCCGCCAGGCCTATATCCCGTTCAGGGTTTATCTCCTGCACGTCCTCATGGGTGTATATCTCCTTAACCGGTATGCCACAGTCTGTAGTAAAATCGCTGACTGCCTCCCTGTATGCTTTCTCAATGGTACTTGCTGTCTTACTCTCCATAGTTCCCCCCTTTCTTAAGGAAATTAGAAGGAAATTAGGGACACATCCCATATTTTGATTTGACTCCTTCCCTCCGCGTTAAAACGAAAATGTGGGAAGTGCCGTTTCTTTCCACCAGGACAGGAGAGACAAAGGAACAGAAAAAAATAAATGTGTCCCCTTTCTTCCATGGTGCTTAACCACAATAACGTATCAGCGTCAGCCTTTTTTCTCTTGAGCATCTACGGAGCTCGTTTTCACCCTTTCAAGAATATGATCAATGATTGTTTTGAAAGACGTGCCAGGTCCGAAATTGCCTGTTACACCAATGTTTTCTAATACTGGTTTGTATTCGTCTGAGATGATTCCGCCCGCTATAACGGAAATATCATCTATGCCTTTCTTTTTCAGAATGTCCATAAGTTTGGGAACCAGAAACATATATGAGTCATCCAGCAAACTTAAACAGATTGCATTTATATCTTCTGAAACTGCTGACCTCACTACGCTCTCAGGGGTCTGGAAGTAGCCAGTGTAAATTACCTCCATACCTGCATCCCTCAATAACTGACATAATAACAAGGCACCCCTATCGTGAGTATCCATGCCGAGTTTCGCTACCAGTATTCGTATCTTCCGTTCCGTGCGTTCCACCATGTCTTGTCTCCGTCTTCTATCTTAGCCATCTATATGGGAGACTCTATCATATTGCAGGGATCATAACTAGCACCATAAGCCTGTCGCATCATCCCCATTATCTCCCCTATACTCCCCCCAGCTTTTAATGCATCGATTATCCAGGGGGCAAGGTTCTCCCTCTCATCTCGGACAGCATTTTCTCTCAGGTTCTCTAATGCCCGTCTCCACGTTGCTTGATTGCGATTTTCCTTAAATCTTCGCAAATCTTCCACCATCTCTTCTGACTTCCTAAAAAGATCTCTATGAACGGTCTCACTTTGTGTCTTGATTGGCACTTCCTTCTCT
>JBDRGH010000479.1:0-5601 GCA_043818015.1 Pseudomonadota bacterium | reverse complement strand
AATCCTTCGCTTTCCAACCTCGTCAGGGCGTAAATTATCGGTGTTTTACTCATCCCCAATCTATTTGCTAGATCGTTATATATGAGTTTTTGTCCCGGAACTATTCGTTGGCTGAAAATCCATCCCTTTAACTCGGTGTATGCCTTTAGCATCATATCTTTATCAGAAGAAAGTTCAGTGGCAAAGGAATTTACAAAGGAAGAGTAAGCCTTTTCTACCAAATCATCTGACGTCATAGCCTTCTCCTAATTAGAAACCGTTGTGTTTTTGAATACCTCAACCTTATTGTAAGGGCAAATGGCTTTGCTCAGAGCCGCCCGAACCACGATGGCAATTTCACTTTTTCTAAGAAGCCTTCCTCATCTTCAATAGTTCTGCAAATGTCTCAATCCTGGTTCTTGCCTGACCGGCGCTGTAATTACGGGTATCATAGCAATCACTCTCCAGAACTAATACCGGAATATTTAACCTCTCTTTTATCGCTTTCTTTACCATCAGCGGAGAAATTGTATATGGACGGCATGAATAGGGGAAGGCAAGGATAGCTCCGTCTACCTTGAATTCTTCACAGTAGATTATTAACTGTTCTATCACTCCATGGGTAGAATGCAATAGTCCTTTTTTAAGGAAACCCTCCATTATCCTTTGACAGAATTCGGTTGATTTTGGTTTCGTACGTTCAGCCGGGGTTAGCCAATCACCGAAAACAACAGCCATTGCCAGTCCAAGACTTTCCACCATCTTGATAACTGATGCATCAACCGCCTGCCTGATCCCAAAATATATCCTGGGAGCACCCTTTTCGATCACACCCTGACCTCTTTCTATACGATCTTTTACTTCACGAATCAGCGTGTTTAACGCTTTATTTGCCACGTCTCTCTTTTTCAAAGGCGTATTGAGTTGCCAATAGACAAGGCCTGCGGCCGTCTGACTCAAGGGTTGAGGATCGCTGTGTCCCACCATTTCTAACAGCGTCATGAAGTTGTAAACATATTTTGCATTGTCCTTCAGACCATCTTTTCTTACATCTTCTGTAAACGTATAGCCTGTAACCTCTTCGATTTTTCTAAAGACTTTCTCCATCTGGCTTCCCGAATATCGGATTCGCCTGTCACTTACGTCAGGCCACTCACCCCAACCTGCGTCCATGCACCCATCCATATAGACGGTAGGAATATCATAGAGTTCAGCTAAGAGGTGATCTGCCTCTGCAGGCTGATCGCAATAATAGCCAGATGAAACCATCAAATCAGGTAGTGGTATTATCCCTTTTACAATAGCCCCTATGTGGGTCTGCCAGAGGGCACAGTGGGCAGCTCCTACACCTAGTCCAGTCTTTTCACCTGCCTCAAGAATGGGGCTGAGTTTGTCAAAGATCATGCCCATACCAACATTAAGTACTTCCCCTATGGACGTCGTATAAACGTCTTTTGAAAGCCTCTGGGCTGCCATCATCATGGCACCAGGAAAGGGCCAGTCACTATAGATGACTTTGTTGTATTCATCCCGACATAAGGGCAACGTTACAAGTTCCTCCATCCACACCCGCAGTAATTTCCGTACACCTTCAAGTTCGATATCAAAGCTCTCTTGCACCGTTCTCTCCGCCCGGCTTATGTCTTCCTTCCCTATCCCAAGGATGTCAAACGCCTTTTCAATCCTCCGCCTCTCTTTCTCTAGTTCTTCGTCCTCATACCCACACAATTTCAATAACTCTGTATACATGGGTTGCCTCCTTAATCCAGCGTTGGAGTCCCTGTTTTTTATTCAACATCTCCACGAATGCCTTAATCCTCGCCCTAAAAGGCCCGTAGTCAGAACCATCGTAGGCTAATCCATTTTTAGACTCGCTTTTCTCCATCCGGTTATAGGAAAGAGCATCTCCTCTTCTTTATCCGTTTTAAAATTTCCCTTATAGACTCTACACAGATCATTGCCTTTATGACTTTGAGATGAATAAGTGACCGGGCCCATTACACCAGTTTCAAAGTTGCTAATACTTTCCAATGCCTTGACAAGAGATTCGCTATCCAGATTTCTCCCGGCTCTTTTCATGCCTTCCGTAAGGAGCAGGGCTTTTGTCCAGCCTCGAATGTAGGTACCATTCTGAAACTTTGTATCAGGATAGAACTTCTTTGAGACCTCTCTCAATTTAGCCATTCCTTCGGTATCATCACTCCAAAAACCATGCGTACGAATCCCGTAAAAAGCTTCTGGAAGACTCTTAAGGGCGCCCTTTACAGCATCTGCCTCTGAAGCCGCAACTGCTCCCAGATGAGTCGCCGAATAGGCATATTTTCTTGACTCTCTCATCACTAATGACGTAAGTGGGTTAATGCCAAAATGTACTACATACTTTATCTTATTTCTTTTCAAGTTTAACACCTGCGATGTAGCTTCCAGGGCACCAAAGTTGACAATCTCTTTATGAAGTTTTATGCCGTAGTGCTTGGCTGCTTTCTCTGCCATTCGGTGGTGGATTTTTCCGAACTCAACGTCTGGATAGACGGTTGCAACCCTTGGTTCTTTTGGTTTTAGGTCCTGCATAATATAATCAAAGATGACTGAGACAACGTCTTCATAAGTAGCCCCGATGTTGAATGCGTAAGGTCGAACCGGGCTTATAAACCTCTCTCCCATGTTGAGGAGCATATTAGTTGTCTTTGTCTTGTCAACGTGTTTCATTAAGGCCAGAACACCACCGCTCTGAGACGGACCGATCAGGGCAAAGATTTCATCTCTGTAAACCAGTTTCTTAAACGCAGCCAGAGCTCCCGGAATTAAATAACGATCATCTTCATAAACAACCTCCACACGTCTGCCATTGATGCCTCCCTGCTCGTTGAGATACCCAAAAAACGCCCTGGCAGCATTTGTAACGTGGCGTGACTGGCTGGCTGAAAGGCCGGTCATATCACCAATAAATCCGATGGTTAGCGTATCTTTCGTGACTCCTCTGACTTCCGCATATCCAGGGGAACTCAGAGAAAAGGTTAGGAAGGTTGCTAATATACTCAACAATGTACAATAGGTCTTTACACTTTTCATTTCTTGTTCCTCCGTCCATTTAGGATTTCTTAAGGTTAATTCAATCCCTCATCTATGAGATCCCCGGCAATTCTAGACCTTTGAATCTCCGACGAACCTTCACCGATACTTACCAGTCGAACACCCCCGCAAGATCTTTCAAACGGACATTCCCCAGGTAACATTTACTCAAGCATTCCTTACCTGGTTACTTTCCCTTGAAAGTGGGTTTTCTCTTTTCCAAGAAAGCACTTATTCCCTCCTTTGCATCCTCGGTACCAAAGAGCAAAGGAAAGGAGTCGGTAGCATAGGCAATATCTTGATTTGTAATATCCCTGTTTACGGCAGACTTGGCAAGTTGCATTGCGAGGGCGGGATTTTTTAGTATACGATTGGCCATATTCACAGCCTCATCCATAAGTTTATCGTGAGGCACGACCTTATTCACAAGACCAATGCGGAATGCCTCCTCGGCAGGAATTGGATCACCGATCATAATCAGCTCTTTTGCCTTTAGTCGGGGCACAATTTGCTGAAGACGCACTATGCCAAAACCAGGGAGGAGGCCAATCTTTGCTTCAGGGACGCCGAATTGGGCCTTTTCCGAGGCAATAATGATGTCGCAGCTTATGGCCAATTCAAGGCCACCACCAAGACATAGCCCATTGACAGCCGCTACTACCGGCTTGATCATCGTTTCAGCTCTCCTTAATACCCTTGCTAAAATATCTTTGAAAAATACTTTCATAAAAGACGGACTTAGTTCAATTCCGGTAATGTCGAAACCAGCACAAAAGGATCTTCCGGCCCCAGTTAAAACACCAACCTGCACCTCATCATCGGCATCAATCATATTAAAGCCTTTTTCGAGACCTTCTCTAATTCCCGGACTGAGGGCGTTCAACTTTTCCTGATCATCAAGGGTCATTATCACCATGCCATCTTTCTTCTCATATTCTACATTCCCTATCCTCACTTCTTTCTCCTTTCTCATTAACTATTCTAAAGGCTTTCGCCAATCAGTTACTGGTTTGAGTCTCTCTTTCTCCAGATCTCCTGTGTAAATCCTGAGGTACCTCAGTCCTTTGTGGCTCTTGGATGTAAAAGTAATAGCGCCGCATATTCCACCGGTATCAAACTTGTCTATTGTTTCCATGGCGTCAACAAAACCATCAAGAGTGAGATTCTTCCCTTGCCTCTTTATTGCTTCGGCCAATATCATCGCCTGAACCCAACCCTGAATATACATTTTAATGAGTGCTTTCGTCGGCAGGTTATACTTTGTGGCTACGCTTACTAATTTTTTCATGCCGGGAGTCTCGTCATACCAGGAGTTAAATGAGTGTACCCCATAGAAATTCTTTGCTGCGTTACCGGCTATCTGGACGACCATTTCGTCACATCCATAATAGGTCGCAAAGAAAAGGACGTCTGAAAACGCATACTTTCTCGCATCTCTTATACAAAGCGCTACCTTTTCAGAGCCATGATGGACGATGATATACTCGGTTTTTGCCCTCTTTAGACCAAGGATTTGAGACGTAGCGTCCAGGTCCCCATGGCCAAGCACCTCTTCATCTGCGAGTTTAATGCCAAAATGCTCTGCCCACTTTCTAGCGGCCCGTAACCCCTCCTTTCCAAACTCAGTATCTGCTGCAATAAAGCCGATCCTTGGATCCTTTGCCTTTAAGTCTCCTAGTATATAGTCGAATATTACCTTGACCTGATCATCATAACTGGGGGCCAAGCTAAAGATATACCTTCTGTAAGGGGTGGTCATCTCCTCTGCGAGGCTTGCGGTAAAACTTGGGGTCTTGGTCTTTTCAATCTGATCAAACAGAGCCTTGGTCTCACCCGTGGAAGTAGGACCGAGGAGGGCATACACTTCATCTCTATAGATAAGCTTCTTGAAACCCGCGATCCCCAAGGGAATAGAATAGCGGTCATCTTCAATAATCAGCTTTATCTTCCTACCCTGGATCCCTCCCTGTTCGTTTAGATCCTTGAAATAGCTTTTCCATGCTTCAGCCCAAAGCTTGGTCTGGCCGGCAACTGGGCCCGTCAAATCTATTATCCCCCCGATCTTCACCAGATCTTCAGTTACTCCCCTGACCTGACCACCATACACTGGGGAAAAGCCCAAAGATGTCAGAAGAAAAACTGAACCAACTAAAATCATTACCATCCTCTTACCAACCTGCAGCTTTGCGTCTGCTATTGCTCTCATCATTGATTCCTCCTTCTTTTTGATATAGGGTTTCACTCAAAAATTGCTTGAAAACCGGAGGCTCACGAATATAGCTAAACAACCTCAACCTCTAACCCAAAATTCTCCAGGATTCCTCGGATGACGTCTACCTCCTCTCTCTTAAAGGACCTGAGTTCTTCAAGCTTGTATTCCATACCCAATCGTTCATACTTCTTGACCCCCAATTTGTGGTACGGCAGAAGATCGACCCTCTTTAAGGACAGTTGAGACATAAGGTTGCCTAAGGCATTGACATCCTCTTTCGAATCATTGACCCCAGGTAACAATGGTACCCTTACTATGATCTCCTTGCCTATCTCCGC
>JBDRGH010000478.1:0-2205 GCA_043818015.1 Pseudomonadota bacterium | reverse complement strand
CATTCTCCTTTCCCGACATGATTCATCACTTACAAGGGATTGATGAACCGTTCACAGGTCCATCTCCTTGGCCACGATTTCCCGGTGGAAATTACTGTCTCCAAAGAACAGTTCCCAAGCTTTGGCTCTCTTATAGTAAAGGTGTAAATCGTGTTCTTCGGTGAAGCCGATGGCTCCATGAACCTGATGGCCTTTGGCAGTAACCCGCCTGAAGGCCTCACTACACCACGCCTTTGCCATTGCAACCTCTTTGTCACAGCGGAACCCACAACTCAACATCCAGGCGGCCTGATAGGTTATGTACCGGCATCCGTCAACATCACCAACCATGTCCGCACAGTAATGCTGAACCGCCTGAAGGGTTCCTATTGGCCGTCCGAACTGTTCTCTTTCTTTTGCATAGTTTACTGTCATCTCCAGGGCCGCCTGCGCCCCACCAACCATCTCAGCACACCTCGCCACCACTATTCTGGGCCAAACCGCCTCAATAATATTCCATCCCTTGTCAACCGCTCCAACGATCGTATCATCTCCGACCGTTACCCCATCAAATGTCACCTCACACTGTTTGTCCCCTGCAATTGTCTTGAGAGGCGTAATTGTGATCCCCGGACTCTTCGCATCGACGATGAAAAGGGTAATGCCGTCTCTGTTTTTACCCTCTCTGGTTCTCGAAGCAACGATGATGTAATCGGCCACATGGGCATCGGACACAAAGAGTTTGGCACCATCTATCGTATACCCGTCTTTTGTCTTACTGGACCTGGTTTCTATGGCCCCCGGTTCGTAGCTACCAGAAGCCTCCGTAAGGGCAAGGGTTAGTATTGTCTCTCCGTTCGCAACCTTCGGGAGGAACCTCTCTTTTTGTTTTTCGTTCCCCCCTTCTAATAGGCTCATCCCTCCGAGGACGACCGTTGCGAAAAACGGGCCGGGCAAACAAACCCTGCCCATCTCTTCCATAAGAACAGCACAGTCTAAAAAGTTGCCTTCCATACCACCGTATTTCTCGGGCAGAATAACGCCCATCCAGCCTAACTCCGCCATCTTCTTCCATACATCTAAAGAGTATCCCCGCTCGTCGTGCTCCATTTCCTTCACGAAGGATTTAGGACACTCCGCGCTTAAAAAGTTCCGAGTCATACTTCTGAGTATTTCCTGCTCCTCATTGAGACTGAAATCCATCTATTTTCTCCTCTCGGTTTGTCGTACCTAAGATTTTGCTACCGGCAGGCCAAGCCCTCTGGTAGCAACTATATTCTTCAATACCTCCAAGGTTCCACCCTGTATGGTGTAAGAAACACTCCAAAGATATGAATCCGCTGCATCACCGCCCATGGGGGCATATTTGGAACCCGGCATGAGCTGACCATAAAGCCCGAGAATCCTCGTTGCAGCATCGCTTAAACGCTGTTCAAACTGCGTGCAGAATGCCTTGCACAAAGCTGCCTCGTAGTTGGGGATACGCCCTTGTGTCAGCGTCCACGCTACCTGATAACAAAAGAGCCTTCCTACCTGGTACTCAACTTCAAGCTCAGCTAACTTATTTCTTATGAAAGGATCTTTTGACAGAGGCACACCATCTCTCTTTTCTCTCTTCACATATTCAGTAAGGTTCTTGAATAGAGGATAATTCTGCATGAGGCGTTCAAGCCCTGCTCTCTCATAGTCCACCTGGGCCATGAGCTGGTAAAAACCCCGGTTCTTCCCACCAACCAGATTCTCTTTAGGCACCTTAACGTCCTCAAAGAATATTTCATTGAATGAGTGAACCCCAGCCATGTTCACGATGGGGCGTACGGTTACACCGGGTGTCTTCGCATCTACGATAAACTCACTCAATGCCTTGTGTTTAGGGGCCTTGAGGTCTGTCCTGACCAGGCACCACATGTAATCGGCTCTATGGCCGCCGGTGGTCCAGACCTTTTGGCCGTTTATCACATAACAATCGTCCTTTTCAACTGCTGTGGTCTTTACCGATACGAGGTCCGAGCCGGCATTCGGCTCACTGAGACAGATCGCTATGGATATGTCGGCATTTATTATCTTCGGGAGATAGGTTTTCTTTTGTTGATCGTTACCGAAGTGCATTATTGCCGGGCCCACCTGTCTATCGGCAAGGAAGTGGAAGCCGATAGGGGCCTGAACCGCCAGCATCTCCTCCATAACTATTGCCCGGTCTATATAGCTTCGTTCTTGGCCACCATA
>JBDRGH010000477.1:0-2563 GCA_043818015.1 Pseudomonadota bacterium | reverse complement strand
TGTATCCCTGACAGTCAACAAAACATAATTTCCCGGCTTCAGTGTGTACGGCTTGCCCCTCCCATCCTTAACCGTTACATCCATAGTCTTCAAAAAAAGATCTCCGCCTTCTGGCATAGCCTCTGCAGCATTAACATACAGATTCAAAAGCACTTGCTCAATCTGGCCTTGGTCTGCCTTTATACCATATAATTCTTTGGCTAACTCTCGATGAATCGTAATTTCCTTCCTGGTTTCCCCAAAGGTATCAGAGGTCTCTTTCACAAGCTGGTTGAGACTTATGGGCTTGACCTCATATCTCCCACCCCTGGCATATCCAAGGAGTTGGTTGGTGAGTTTAGATCCATTTTGGACCATTTTTTCTATGTTCTTTAGATTCTTATAATGAGGATTGCTGGAATCGATACTTAAAATCATTATTGATGCGTTCCCCAAGATACCCGTAAGGAGGTTGTTAAAATTATGGGCTATGCCACCAGCAAGTGTACCGATGGCTTCCATCTTTTGGGCTTGCTGAAATTGAGCTTCCAATCTTTTTTGTTCGGTTATGTCTCTTATATTAACAATTGCTCTTTCTGGTTTCCCTTGAGAATCCCGATGAACTGCTCCGCTTACACTGACGTCCAAAATATTCCCTTCCTTAGTATATCTTCGAGACTCTATGCCCGAGAAATACCCATTAGTCAAGCCTCTTTCGAGCATCTTTTGGGTTTCAGGCTGGTTTTCCTCTGGGACAAAGAAATCTAGTCTATGCCGTAAACATTCCTCCAACGTCCACCCGAAAACACGTGTAAATGCTGGATTAAAATATATTACTTTACCATCTATGTCGTAAACAACCATCGGATCAGGATTATACTCTAGAACTGCACGATATCTTTCTTCGCTGTCTTTCAGAGCCTCTTCTGCCTTCTTTTGCTCCGTGATGTCTTTCATAAGTCCCACATATCCCCTGACCGTACTATGTGAATCAAGATTAGGGGATCCGCTGATGTTGAAAAACCGACTAGATCCATTCTTATGTGTAAGGATACCAATTACATCTCTTATTGTTTCTTTCCCGTCTCTCACTCGTTTGAATAAATTGATGTACTCTCGGGCAACTTCCCCTTGGGTAAAATCTAAGAGATTCTTTCCTATAACATCCTCTCTTTTGTAACCTAAGATTTTTTCAACTGCAGGATTGGCATAAGTCCACACACCAGCTCTATCTGTAGTGCAGATTATATCGGGGGCATTATCTGCGAGAGACCTAAACTTCTCCTCGCTCTCCCGCAATGCTTCCTCTGCTTTCTTGCGGTCTGTGATATCCATAGTTGAGGTAAGAAAAACTTTTCTCCCATGTAATTCTACCAATGAAGTAGAAATCAATACGGATACATTGCTGCCATTTTTTTGAATCATCTCTATCTCAAAACCAACGATACCACCAGCCTTAGCTCCTTCAGCAATCCTAGCCCTATCCTCTGGATTCTTGTAAAAATCCACTACTTTTCTCCCAATAAGCTCTTCTGGACTATCAAAGCCCAACAACCTAGCCCCAGCATCATTGACGTCTAGTATACCTCCTCCTAATTCTGTAACATACGTGCCCGTGAGAACAGAGTCAAACAGGACATGGAATTTCTCCTCACTTTCTTTTAGTGCCTCCTCGACCTGTTTTCGGTCAGTGATGTCATACGATATGACTTGTACAGCATATCTCCTGCCACTTAAGTCTGAGAAAGGCTGATGCATTGACCAAACCATCGAGGACCCGAAGGAAGTTCCACTAAGTCTTCTCTAGGCACCTCTGTCCCTTTATCTACCACTTGCTGGTATATCTTATGGTAGGATTTGTCTAAACTAGGCAGGATTTCAAATATCGATTTTCCAATACACGCTTGTAGGGGTAGATTTAGATTTTTCCTCCCGATGGGATTGACCATAAGAACAATGCCATTTCTATCCATTATAGTAATTGGATTCTTAGAACCTTCAAAAAGTGATCGGTACTTCTCCTCACTCTCTCGTAATACCTCTTCTGCTCGTTTGTACTTAATAACTTCTCTTTCTAATTCTCTTATCTTTTGTTCCAATTCTTCATAGGTTGGTTTCTTCTCCATGAGAAACTCCTCATATTGATCAAAAACATAAAAACCTCATCAAGATAAACTACTCCGTCCTAACGAGGGCCACTTTATTCTGACCTTGAATCCATATCTCTTCGCTCAAATCAGAGGGTTACAGGTCATGAAATATTCTGTAAATTACCTAGTAATGATCATGAATTAATCTTGAGTCTCCTGCAGAAACCCTGTTTGGAGGTTTTATATATCCAGGCCATCAGGCCATGTTCTTTGACAAATTAGGTGGATAGACCATCAGGTTGAACAGATATTGCCATAAGTAGGTAAGATATGAGGATATTTGCCTGGTAGCGTATCCTAAAAGGCCTTCTTTTACCCCGATAGTAACACCAGGTTGGGGTTTTGGTAGGAACTTCACCCTTTGTCTCATGAACCTCTTTATGTTGCAGGCTGTAACCTTCATGAACACAGCAAAGGTCGCCCTCTCCTTACCT
>JBDRGH010000476.1:0-2213 GCA_043818015.1 Pseudomonadota bacterium | reverse complement strand
ATTATTTAAGTGAACCCCTTTATCCCTTCGCTCACTGCTTCCGCAGTGACCCTTTCGCAGCTCGCAGGTGGGGAATACTTTCCCCTTCCAGCCTCTTCGGGCTGGTTTTCCCCTTCCGTTCGGCTGAGCTCACGGCCGAAGCCTGCTCACCCTCGACCTGTCTGCGTGCAACGCACAGGCAGGTGGGTACCCCACTGCTCCAGCAAATTTCGCCATGAGACAAAGGGGTTCACTATAAACTGGGGAAACTTCAGAGAAAAAATAGTTGAACTTTTGACAGCTTTGACATACCATGATTTTTTACCAAATTGATCTGGAAGCAGATCCGCCTGAGGTTAATAATAATGATTAAGAGAATTTTCACAACGACTTTGGTTTTCCTCGTTTTGATAGGTACCCTTTCTCCTGTTTCGACTGCTCAGAATGAAGAGAAAAAACAGATGCCTCCTGCGAGTGTTGTTGTATCGAAAGTTACCAGAGGCGAGATCGCACCTGAGCAAGAATTTATCGGATCGGTGTACTATGTCGAGGTGTCAGATCTGTCCGTCGAGGTAAGTGGATTGGTAGAGATCGTAAACTTTGAGGAAGGACATCGAACCAAAAAAGGAGATGTACTGGTCAGGCTTGACACGAATCTCCTCGAAAAGAAACTTCAGGCACGAGTAGCCCTGTACGAACAAACCCTTTCGGACCTCGAAGGGGCGAGAATTGATTTTGAAAGAATAAATACTCTTTACAAAAAAAGGGTCGTTGCAGAGAAGCTTTATCATGACGAGTGGTACCAGGTGAAGAACCTTGAAAAAAAAGCAGATGCCCTTAAAGCAGAGGTCGAACAGCTGGAGATAGAACTCAAGAAAACGCTGATCAAGGCACCTTTTAGCGGAGTGATAATTAAGAAGCATATTGCCAGAGGGGAATGGCTTTCACCAGGTAAAACTGTGGCAACAATCGCACGGGATGACGCTATTGATTTCATCGTGGAGGCTCCAGAAGAAGTTACAAGATACCTGAGACCGGGTATGGCAGTGAGTGCAGCCGCAGCCGGAAGGCAAATGAGAGGAATAATCACCGCCATCATACCGAGGAGTGACATTACGACGAGAACATTTCCCATTAAGATCAGAGTTAAGAACTCCTCTTCACTCCTGGAGGGAATGGAGGCCCGGGTGAGATTACCCATAGGTAAAAAGATAGACACTCTTTTGGTACCAAGAGATGCTGTCTTAACTAAGTTTGGAACAACAGTGGTTGTCGCCGTAGTCGAATCAAAGGCAGTAATCATACCAACCAGAGTCGTGGGATATCAAGGAATGAAGGCCGGCATAAATGCAAAGAAGGTTTTGGAGGGCATGAAAGTTGTTGTCAAGGGAAATGAAAGGCTTACGAACGGACAATCTGTCATAATCATAAGAGAAGTGGAGTAAACCTTTGGATCCTATTAAGTTCTCTATAAATGATCCTGTTAAAGTTATCGTTGGCGTTCTTGTAATCCTCCTCTTCGGATTTATCGGGCTTTATAGGCTCCCCTATCAGTTAAGCCCAAGTCTGGAGATACCCCAGATTACCGTTAGAACAGAATGGATTGGTGCCACCCCGTATGAGATCGAGCGGGAAATCATCGAAGAGCAAGAAGAGGTATTTAAGGGAATCCCAAATCTTGTGGAGATGGAAAGCACGTCGTCGAACAGCAGAGGGGAAATAACGCTCAAATTTAAGTTAGGAACCAACGTCGATGATGTTCTCCTCCGGGTTTCAAACAAACTGAACGAAGTCCCGTCATACCCTGAGCATGTGGAAAAACCTGTAATCAGCGCTACAGGAGGGGCAACATCTCCTGTAATCTGGATGATGCTGAAAACGACCCCCGATAATCCGAACTCCATATACACGTATAGAACCTTTTTTGAAAATGAAATAAAGCAATATCTCGAAAGGGTGGACGGTGTTGCTGATCTCTTCATAGGTGGCGGCACGGAAAAAGAGATGCACATCATTTTGAAGCCCGAAAAACTTGCCGCACATGGTCTGACGATTGGCGATGTTGCAAGGGTCTTGAATGCAGAGAATGTGAATATATCTGCGGGAAGTCTGGGTGTCGGAAGGAGAGACTTCAGGATCAGGACGGTGGCCGAATTTCAATCAGCCGATGAACTTAAAGATATTGTTATTACATCAACAGGCGAGAAGCGCATCTACCTTTCAGATATTGCTAC
>JBDRGH010000475.1:0-2386 GCA_043818015.1 Pseudomonadota bacterium | reverse complement strand
ATGCCGAAAGCTTGGACTTAGCCTAAGTAGCGACAAGAAGGAGTTGGCCGCCAAGTTAATAGCAAGGAGAGCATGATGGAGGAATTTGTAGACCTAAACAAGCAGCGAGAATGGTCTGGCAAGCCTGGTGAGTTGACTATTCCTGAGGCATATCTTACAGGCTTGCGCTATGAGGTAGTGGTGTTCACCAAGAAAGAGAGGGGGTAAGCTATGGATAACCTAGCAAGGCTGCTGGCAATTCTTCAAGGGATGTCTGTTGACAGGCTGAAGCTGGTTCTTCGGTTCGCTGCGTTCCTGAAAACTCAGCAACCTAAACTTTGTAGTTAGTAGTAGAGGTAGATATGAAGCGATACCCTGAGGGCACAGGGCAGCAAACGGAGGAATCAAATGCGAACAGAAGACGAGATTAGGGAACGTCTAAAACATTGGAGAGAAGTGCTAGGTGGAGTGCTTAAGGGCGAAGAAACGAAGAAGACGATTAGCCACATAATTGAGGAACTTGAGTGGGTGCTAGGAGATGGAACACCCTGCTATATCTGGCAACTCGGCAGTTTTGACACCCCCCATCATCTTAAAGGTTTTTTGCGGGATGAGCTTGCTGGCCCTCGCCAAGGGATATTCCTTATGGGCAATAAGCCAAAAGCCCTCGAGGGTTCAAGGTTTTTGTTTAGCAAGAGCTGTCAGATAGTGGGCTCGGCTACAGTTAAAGAAAGGACTAAGAGTCGCGGCCCCGAAGTCCTCCCAGGTGTGCATCCCGAATATAAGAACATGGTTCGCTTTATCCCGGAAACGATAGATGTGTGGGACGATGATACCTTCGTTTCAGAACTCCCAGAAGAGTTAGGGATTGACCTACACCAAGGGCGTCAATACAGAAAGATAACGGCCTATAAATTTCATAAGATTGTGGAACTGCATGAGTCCACGAGACGCCCTCTTAAAGAGGATTAAATATGGAGCGACACCCTGAGGGCACAAGACGAAGGAGAAAAGGAGAGCTGATAAATATGGCTCAATACGACCCATTAAGAGACTACTTGTCAGAGTATAAAGGCAATGAATTAACGCTAACCTTCAAAGAGATTGACAACATTATAGCACCGAAAGCCTTGCCACCGAGCGCATATAACCTTAGACAATTCTGGCAAAACTCGTATAGTCATAGAAGAAGACATGTACAAGCTGCTGCGTGGCACAATGCTGGATGGAAGGTTAGCAAGGTTGATTTGCAGCGGCAAATCGTCACCTTTTGCAGAATGAGCGCAAAGAATCAATGAATATGTCACAACACCCTGAGGGCACAAGGACAAATGAACAAGGACACTACCCGGGCTACGAAATATGAAAGAGATAAGCATAGGGGATTACCTATGACCTTTAGAGATAGTGAAAAGGAGAGATACAAGAAGCTTAAGTCGAAGCTGTTTAGCCCTGCAGCCCAAGGCCAAGGTAGCTACCGTGGACGACCTCGTTTCTTTTGTCTTGCTGATGACTATTCTAGCGAAAATCTTTACGAGGCCATCAGGGCACCTGCAATTGAGTACTTTAGGGCTCGAAATATCACATGACATGATGGTCTCAAAGAACGGCACGTACCCAGTAATCACCTATGCGGTTCTCAGTCATGCTGTATAAATTTCCTATACCCGATGACAACCAGCTCAAAGATACTTGCTAGTGTCTTCCAACATTTCTATCGGGAACTGGAAGGGATTCTTCTAATCGATGAGGATTTATCACTGCCGAATGGCTCATTTCCATATATGTCTTTTGAGTGGATTGGTGCTCGCGATTATCTGGGCGAAACCAAGCGCAAAGGACCAGAACGAACTCGGGGAGCAAATTTTACCAGCGCTGACTTTATCTTCCGGTTTAGAAGAAAGGATGGGAAAATACAAATAGTCCTTGGAGAGTGGAAATACACGGAAGAATATCGCAGATTAGATAAGGGCATTGAGGTCAGGAAACAAAACTATCAACAGGCTTTCAACAGAGAGGGCGGGGTCTTCAAGCGACGGGACGTAGATTTCTATGATGCCCTATTCTTTGACCCATTCTACCAGCTCATGCGCCTTCAATTGCTTGCCCAGGAGATGGAACTCGGTCGAGAAATGGATGCTGATATTGTGAGTGTGCTTTATATTTGTCCCGAGGCTAATAAGGAATTCAGAGAGCGGGTAACTTCACCTAAGTTGGAACAGATGTTCCCGAACAAAGGCACGCTAGAAATATGGGAGGAGCTGGTGCCCAAAGACAGGTTCATGAGCATCTCGGTCGAGGGTTTGCTTGATACTATGATACAGAGGCTTGGGGCCAATGACCAAGAGTGGGTAGATTATCTCACGGCACGGTACGGCTGGAAGAAAGAGCTTGAGGCAGAGTCGTG
>JBDRGH010000474.1:0-2425 GCA_043818015.1 Pseudomonadota bacterium | reverse complement strand
GGGGCATGCCTCGAGACAATGGGCGCAACCGCGACATCGATCCTGATCCACCTGGGCCACGATGTTTTTGGTCCTGATCTCTGATTTTCGCAAAAGGGCGGCCACCTCGGCAGCGGCAGCAGACCCAGGCAGGCCCTTTTTATTAAAGGAGTTTTCTCCGGGGACCATCATCTCAAAGATGCCAGGAATCCCCGTGCTCCAGGGAGAAAAACTGTGGAACCCCGGAAGGCTCCTGCGGGCAAAGCCCTTTCTCAGTAAGTTGCCCGTTAACGGGACACCTGCCAATTCGATTCCTGAAAATAATATCGCGGATACCCTCTGTGGAGGTTGATCACCTCTGGCAAATTCAATCTTGAAATTTCCAAGGTATCCCTCTAACGCCTTCATTCGAAGTCCGGGGAGATACGTAATTCTTCCTGCCGTAATCTTCTCTCGAATATCCTCCGCTAGGGGGCCGTAGAGTCTCTCTTTCTCTGAGATTTCTTCGTCAAACAGCGGATCTCGCTCATCAACCAGGTAGACCCGGTACCCCATCCGCTCCAAATCAAGGCCTGCTGTTACCCCTTCTTCTGTAACTCCTACTATCGCGACAGTCTTTACCAGGGTTCCGTCCTGACCGGGGAGTTCTTTCTGAAATCTAACCCTCGATAGGGCACATTCTATCATATTTTCCCCACCTGCAAGGACCCCCTGGAAATCCATGTTCCGTCTGGTGGCCATGAAATTCTTGAGATTAATCATTTCAAATATAGAGGGATCGAGCCCTTGCTTATTAAAAAGATTTCTCTTGCAGCGCAAACGCTGGTCATTGCAGGCCGTGCATATCATATCGAGGGTGCAGCAAGAACAAGCAGCTAAAACCGCTCTGGTAATTCCTTTTTCCTGTATTTTCTCAGCCAAGATTCTGCCGCCGTCAGGGTGACAGGCTGACGGCAAGACCTCACTGTGTACGACCTCTTCAAAGCCGGCTCCAAATCTTGCCAATTCGGTCAGTATCTCTCGATTCCCCATACTCTCGTTGCATGAACATATGAACAGTCCACTTCTCACGTCCTCTTCATATAGAGCAGAGACTCTTTTCGTACTCGGAGAGATCGTTTGCATCTGAGAAGTTAAAAAAGCCGCAGCCCTACCGGCCAATCCTGCCCCCAGAAGAAGGGACTCCTCCAGTCTCCTTCCTCCACCGAATTCTGGTTCGCAAAAAATCCTCTCCTCCGGCAAAATCGATATGAACTTTTCGGAGAGTGGCCTCGGAGAAATTACCACATGAAAGCCATATTCGCCGTATTTCTGCACCCCCGAATGAAGTATGGCTCCAACGTCTCGGCAGACCGTCTCACACTCTCTACATTCACTGCATACCCCACATTGTAAGCAACGCTTGGCTTCCTGCATGGCCTGTTCTGTGGTGTAGCCGAGCTCTACTTCCTGAAAACTATTCATTCTCTCTTTTACTTCTCTCACGGGCATAAGCGGTCTGAAAGCACGGGGAACATAGGGATCTAGAGGCTCGTAATCGCCTCTGCTTTCATCTTGATCTTCGATCTCATGCCATGGTTCGCCCCGTAGATAGCGATGAACCGATAGAGCGGCCCTTTTGGCTGCTCCCATAGCTTCTACAACACTAGCTGAACCAGTTAGCACATCTCCTGCAGCAAATATCCCTCTTTGCTCGGTGTGGTAGGCCGAATTTACCTTAACGGTGCTGTGCCGGGAGACTCCTATTGGACTTTCTTCGTCGATAAAGGAAAGATCAGGCTCCTGCCCAATGGCAACGATTGCCGTGTCAACATCTAATATAAATTCAGAACCCTTCCTGGGAACCGGCCATTGTCTTCCATCCGGTTCTACCTCGCCTAGATCCATGTGTATGCATTTGATCCCTGTTAATCGGCCATTTTCCCCAAGGAATCTTACGGGGGTTACGAGGTAGTTTATCTTTATTCCCTCCTCCATGGTCAGTGAGAGTTCATTTTTGTCCCCTGGCATTTCTTTATCGGTGCGCCGATAGAGGATATTTACTTCCTCGGCGCCCAGACGTACCGCAGTTCTGGCAGATTCGAAAGCAGCATTGCCCCCGCCAACTACAACTACCCTTTTTCCAACAGAAGGCGTCTCTCCAAGGTTAACCCTTTTCAGAAAGGTGATACAGTTATAAACGCCTGCCAGGTTTTCACCGCTCAGTTCCAACCTTTTATTAACGTCTGCCCCGGTGGCGATCAAGACTGCCCCAAACCCCTCTTCAAAGAGACTGGCGATACTCTTTTCTTTACCGACAGGGCAATCCGTAATTATCTCTATCCCCATCTTTATCAGGGTATCAATTTCATTATCCAAAACGGATGGGGGTAGACGATAACTTGCAATAGCCGTGCGGAGCATTCCGCCCTTCATGGATAGGGCCTCGAATATGGTGACGTTATAT
>JBDRGH010000473.1:0-3702 GCA_043818015.1 Pseudomonadota bacterium | reverse complement strand
TCTCTGATCTCTCCAACCATCAGGATATCAGGGTCCTGGCGTAGGAAGGCCCTAAGAGCAGCAGCAAACGTTAGACCAATCTCTTCATGTACCTGGACCTGATTGATCCCTGGGAGATTAAACTCCACAGGATCTTCGACCGTGGAAATATTCTCGGAGACCTTGTTTAACTCCGACAGGGCTGAATAAAGAGTAGTTGTCTTCCCACTTCCAGTGGGGCCTGTCACCAAAACCATACCATAGGGCTTGTGAATGGCCTCCTGGAACCGTCTTAATGCCTCTTCTTCAAACCCCAACTTTGTCATATCCAGTTGCAGATTTGACTTATCGAGCAAACGGAGAACAACTTTCTCTCCAAAGAGGGTGGGGAGGACTGAAACTCGAAAATCCATCTCCCTTCCTCTTCCCATTTTTAGTTTAACCCTTCCGTCCTGCGGTAATCTCCTTTCAGCTATATCGAGCCTGGACATAATCTTGAGGCGTGATATTATAGCGTTCTTCAGCTTCATAGGAGGCTTCATTATATCGTATAACACTCCATCCAACCTATATCTTACCCTGAAACTCCGTTCATAAGGTTCGATATGTATATCACTGACCCCCTTTTTGATAGCGTCAGTCAAGATTAGATTGACCAGTTTAACTACTGGCGCCTGCTCAGTAGCCCGTTCAAGCTCTCCAATATCAACGTCCTCTTCATCTCGAACAAATTCGACTCCCGCATCATCAAAGTCAGAAATGACGTCAGAGAGCGATGCAAGAGAATCATAGTATTTATCGAGAGCAGATTTAATCGAACTCTCGGATGTAACGACTACGTCGATATTGAGACCGGTCAGGAATTTGACATCATCTATGGCAAAGACGTTTGAAGGGTCCGCCATGGCAACAACTAAGGTTGAACCAACCTTGTTGACGGGAACAAGTTGATATTTCTGAACAATATCAGCTGGTACAAGTTTTATGACTTCAGGGTCGATCTCAAATTCAGCCAGGTTAATAGACGGAACATTATACTGAGCACTGAGAAAAGAGGTCAGATCAGTCTCTTTCAAAAAGCCCAATTTGACGAGGTTTTGTCCCAGCCGTCCGCCGCAATTCCTCTGTTCTTCTAACGTCCTCTCAAGCTCTTCTGATGAGATCAGGTTGTTCCTGACGAGTTGGTCACCCAGTCTTCCTACCATTTGTGCTCCCGGTAGCTTCGGTAATCACTTTAACTTTACCCGACATTTTTACTCTGGTTATTGCTTGATGTCAAGGGTAATGTCGGTTCTTATGAGGAGACCCTATCTTGATAGTTTCTTCACTAGTGTCTCCTTCATTAATTTTACAGGTGGGTCCGCATCTGTCCAGATTTTGAAACTCAACGCTCCCTGAAACACTAGCATCGATAACCCATTCTGAGTCGTTAACCCGGTTTCCTCTGCTTCCACGAGTAGTGGGGTTTTCAAAGGGTTATAAACTATATCGTATATTATCACTCCCCTCGGCAGACGATTCAGTGGTAGAGTTAAAGAATCCCCCTTCATCCCGACAGACGTAGCGTTTATAAGTAGATCGGTACTATTTAAACAATACTTTAGCGTATTATCATTTGAAGATAGGAGAGAGTCTAAAGGTAAGATAGAAAATTCTACCGAGGGGAATCTATCGGAGAATTCCTCGATGAGTTTTTTTGCCCTGCCACTTGTCCTGTTGGTTACACATACCGACTTCGCACCATTTGAGCATAGACTGGCGAATATCCCCCTGGCTGCCCCTCCTGCACCTATCATTAGCATATTTTTACCCTTTGGGTTAAAACCAAGATCGTACTTAAGCGATTCGACGAAACCCATTCCATCGGTGTTAAACCCCAGCAATTTACCATCCACGTTCTTAATAGTATTTACGGCACCTATTAGCTCTGCCTCGGTATCAAGTTCGTCTAAATATCTTATCACCTTTTCCTTGTAAGGGATTGTTACATTGACGCCAGCAATATTCATATACCTGATGGCCGTTATCGCACCCTCCAAATTTTCAGGTTTAATATCGAAGGGCAAGTACACGTAGTTGAGTCCTAGGCTCTCAAAGGCAGTGTTGTGCATCAAGGGTGAAAGGGAGTGGCGGACAGGATGCCCTAAAATCCCCGTAACTTTAGTATTACCATCTATGTCCATAAGCCTTTCTCCAGCTTTCTCAAATCTGACACCCCTTCCTCAAGAATCTCCTTTTCTACACTGCCAACGCAATGTGAACTTCTTCTGAGTCGTACCCATACCATGAAGAAAGAACCGACAGCAGGTAAACCATAAGAATAGCAGTATGATACAAAAAACGACAAGGGTGTGTCAAATAAAATAGGTTGAGTTGCAGCAAATGGAGTACGTTGGAGAAACCTGAGAGAACTTTCCAAAACCATCTAACGATATTCTAGATATGTGTGAAAGAGATGCACACCTGGGTTAGCTGCTTTGCCACTCTGCGAGACAGTTACTCAATTCTCTAAACTCCTCTAATCCGAGTGTTTCTCCTCTTCGCTGGGGATCGATACCGCACGCCTTTACTCCGCTTAATATATCGCTGAAGGGTATATTAAGGCTTGCCGAGTTTTTCAAGGCATTTCGGAGGGTCTTTCTCCTTTGGGCGAAAGATGCCTTTACTACACTCTTAAAGATCTTTTCATTCTTGATCTCCACGAGAGGGGTTTCAGAAAAGAGAAACTTTACCACCGCGGAATCCACCCTAGGCTCAGGGTAAAAATACTCCCGAGGCACAACGAGTTCCTTCGAAACCACAGCACTGACTTGAGAGAAGACGGACAGTATTCCGTAATTCTTCGTCCCCGGATTTGCGACTATCCTATCCGCGACTTCCTTTTGGAACATTAGAACTCCCACGGACAAAAACGCCCTACAATCTATTAGCTTAAAGACCAAAGGCGCAGAAATGCTGTAGGGTATGTTGCCTACAACTTTTAGCTTACCTCCATATAACTCGGCAACCTCAGGGAAGTTGAGTTTTAAAATGTCCTGGTTAACTACCTTGACATTTCCGTCCTTAATAATCTCGTTTTTTAACAGGCTTGCCAGGGTTTTATCGAGCTCAATTGCAAGAACTTTGCTAACCCGCGGGGCCAATCGCGTTGTCAGAGCTCCCAAACCAGCCCCTATCTCAACGACCACTTCATCCCTTTTTAAATCGCAGAGAATCGTAATCTGCTCCAGTACGTTTTCATCGAGCAGGAAATTCTGGCCTAACCACTTCTTGGGACGGATTTTATACTTTCTTAACTGGGCTTGTACAGAAGCCATGCTAGTTAGTTCGTCCTGAAAAATTCCCTTTTCCGCTCCGAAGCGCAGGTTTTTTGACCCATCTATGACTGACTTCAGACATTTTCAGAAACTCGCCCTTCCGGCTCAAACATCTGAAAATGCTTGTCTTCCGCTTCGTCAAGGTGGGTACCCCAAAAATCCTACTCACCTGTCTGCGTGCCTGCCTGTGCCAGCACGGCAGACAGGCAACGCACAGGCAGATGTTCGCTCCAAAGGAAATTTTTCGTTTTTCACGGTGAACTACTTAGGCCACCTGGAAAAAGCGTTCAAGGACAGAGACGATCTGAGCCCTCTTCTTAAATAATTATCACCGACCACCGCGATCATTGCCGCATTGTCCGTACAGAGAATAGGGGGAGGGATGAATACCCTTAACCCTTTCTGT
>JBDRGH010000472.1:0-2414 GCA_043818015.1 Pseudomonadota bacterium | reverse complement strand
GCCGTTTTCAAACAGCTAAAGTGTTACTAAAGGATAGCTTGGATCGACCCCAACCAAAACGAAAAAACCAAAGGACTATTTGGGGTCTTTATTTGGGATAGCCAATTCACTAGCCCAACTTCCGCGGTTGGCCTGATTCTTGGGTAAAAATCCGGATTATTTTCCCGAAAACCTGAATCATATCAAGAGCCACTGCGCTGAAAACCGAATGTAGTGGAGACCACCCCTCTTGCCGACAGTGCGTGCCCAGTGGATAATATGGGCATGTACCTGCGCCGGAACAGAAGAAAGAAGGGTGACACCCAATATGAGTACTGGTCCCTCGTTGAGTCCGTCAGATCAAAGAGAGGTCCCAGGCAAAGGATAGTGGCTACTCTAGGCAAACTTCCCGGCCTCGACAAAGAAGAGCGCCTTGGATGGGAAGAGATCGGGCGTATTCTTTCCGGTAAGCCAAGACCGCAAGGGCAGCTCTTTGACAAGCAGGAAGAACCGCCATCATGGGCCACGGTGGATATCCGTCGAGTCAGTGTTGAGCGCCTGCGCCACTTCGGTGATGTCTATCTGGCCCTTTTGTTATGGAGTAAGCTCGGTTTTGCGGAGTTCTGTAAAGAACATATGACAGAAGGGCGGGAAGAGATCCCCTGGGCAGTGATGGCCTCAATCCTGGTCCTTGCCCGCTTCTGTGCCCCATCCTCAGAGTTGAGAATCGCAGAGTCGTGGTACGGCAAGACGGCTTTGGATGATCTTCTGGGGGTCCCTTGTGAGAAGATAAATGACGACCGGCTCTACCGCGCGCTGGATGTTCTTTTGTGTTACAAGGATGATCTGTGTCGTCATCTTCAGAGACGCTATGGTGAGCTCTTTGGGGCTACCTTCGATTTTTTGTTCTACGATATCACTTCCACCTACTTTGAGGGGAGTGCTGAAGGCAATCCCCAAGCCAGAAGGGGATACAGCCGGGACAGTCGTCCTGATTGTCCCCAGGTGTGCATCGGCCTTGTGGCAACGAAAGAGGGATTGCCCCTTGCCTTTGAAATCTTCGATGGTAACCGGCCTGATGTGACCACTCCTGAGGAGATGGTAAAGGCGATGGAGGCCAAGTACGGCAAGGCCAACCGGGTATGGGTCCTTGACCGCGGCATGGTCAGCGAGAAGAACCTGGAGTTCATGCGGCAGGCCAACGCCAGGTATCTTGTCGGTACCCCGAAGTCCATGCTCAAAAAGTTTGAACAACACCTTTTGGATCAAACCTGGGAAGAGGTCCAACCCGGGGTCGAGGTAAACCTTGTGGCCTCACCCGAAGGGGCGGATGAAACTTTTGTGCTCTGTCGCTCCCGTAGACGGAAGGAAAAAGAAAATGCCATCCTCAACCGCTTTGTAGCCAGACTTGAAAGCAAGCTCCTCTGCCTTGCGGATCAGGCTGATAAGGGCAGGATAAGGGATAAACAGAAGGTAGAGCGGCAGATCGGCCGACTCCTTGAACGAAACAGTCGGGCCGCTTCGCTCTTCGCGGTTACCGTGGCGCAGAAAGACAACCGACTCTCAATCCATATCAAGAAAAACGAAGAGCGCTACCAATGGAAAATGGAGACAGGAGGAAGCTATATCCTTCGCACCAATTGGAGGGAAGCCGATCCCAAGACCTTGTGGAACACATATATTCAGCTTACGGAGGTTGAAGACTCTTTCCGTACTGTTAAACACGATCTGGGGATGCGACCTATCTTTCATCAGAAGCAACACCGAACTCAATCACATATCCTGGTCTGTTTTCTCTCTCTGGCACTGTGGAGGACTTTGCAACTGTGGATGAACGCCTCAGGACTCGGCACTGCGCCCAGAAAACTGCTGGAGGAGATGAGAGAGATCAAATCTCTTGACCTCCTTCTGCCCACCAGAGACAAACCCATCAGAGTGAGGGTGGTGGCTACCCCACCTCCCGAACTCAAGATCCTCTTACAGAGGCTGAAAGTTCTTCTTCCCAATAGGCCAAAGATCGTTGAAAATGTAGTGGCGAAAATCGCTTGACTATCATCGTAACTAACTGTAATCACCCATCTCGAAATCCGTAACTGCGGAAGATGGGCTAGCTCTTTGAAAACGGCCACCAGTGCGCTGAATGGGTGCGGGGAGGGGTCTCTGAAAGACCGCATATATTCATCCAGACGCTCGTCGAACGGCATCCCGCCGAAGGCGGGACCGTTTTCGGGCCATTGTCGCCTTCTGGGCCTTATCCGCCTCAGGCGGGCTGCCCGGGGCCATTGAATCGGGCTTCGACCCGAGCTCAGCCGAACGGTGTCGGGGGCGCGAAACGGTTACGGAAGAATGTGATATGCGGTCTTTCAGAGACCCCTACCCGCACCCGCTTGATCCGGAAACAACCTGATTTTTCAAAAAACTAAAGTGTTACGAAC
>JBDRGH010000471.1:0-6920 GCA_043818015.1 Pseudomonadota bacterium | reverse complement strand
TATATCGTTTTCAGAAATCTCTTGAATGGAAAAATCGCTTTTGTTTAATTTAGAAGGTGTAACACTGGACGGAGATTTGACGACTTTGTTGATTTTTGTTATGTAAACTCGTGAGGTTGGTGTTGGACCGAAGATTGTAATTGATGGGGTGTTCATGGCCCAAGCTATGTGGGTTGGACCCGCATCGTTTCCAATAACCAAATCGGTCTTATCAATCAGAGCTTTGAGGTCGTTTAAGCTCAGTTTTGGAAGAACGACTGCATGTCCTGAGAGTGAGGCAATATCTTCCGCTCTCTTCTTCTCGCCTTCGCTTGCCCAGACAATCAAACAGTGTTGCTCCAATAGGTCCGCTAGTCTTGCAAATTTCTCCTTCGGGTAGTTTCTTGAGTCCCAGGTCGAACCGATAATAAAGACTACATTTTTTTTATCTTTTGAGAGTAAATTATCGAACGTAAAGGCTCCGCCCTCATAGAATAAGAACGGTTCTTTATTCAAAATATCATCGCTTGTTATTGAGATACCGAGCGACTTAGCGACAAGGAGGCAATTTCTGTCTATAGTATTCATCTCGTATGGAATATTAAAACCATATTTGTAAAAGAGCGCACCAATTCCCTCCCTCGCGGATTTCCTATCAAATCCAGAAACGTTTCGGCTCACCAGTCGAGCAACAATTGCCGATTTTATGAGCCCCTGCATGTCAATGACAATGTCATATCCGTGAGTATTCCTTAGTTTTTTTAATTCCGCAATGAGAGATAACAGATTTTTTTCTTTCTTTACCCGTCTTAGATTAACACCGCGAATTGAATCGATATGAGGGTTGTTCTCAAGAAGAGATACGTAGAGCTCTTCACAAAACCAATCTATTCTGGATTCTGGAAATCGTTTCTTTATGAACTGGAGCACAACTGCAGAGTGAATAATATCCCCCAACGAGCTAAGTCTTACTATTGCGATATTCATAAAAGGCTCTGCAATTCTGGTTCTTCTCCCATTTAGTTGGCGAAAAGGATTCGGGGGGATAGCTCAACCACTGATAGCCCTTAGTCTTACGATCGAGATATCCAGAAATTACTTCAAACGGAGATCAAGTAAAATCCAATTTACGGCATCGAAGAGATCCCTGGCAATATGATGGGGTTGCATCTGCGACCCCTTCTTAAGGGACTGCACCTCATCTTTACCATACCCTGTCAAAAGAAGAATTGCCTTGGAACCAACGCTGTAAGCTACCTCAATGTCGCTGATCTTATCTCCTACAACATAGGAACGGAAGAGGTCTATTCTTAGCTCTCGAGAGGCTTGCTCTAACATACCTGGCGAGGGCTTCCGGCAGTTGCATTTCTTGCGATATTCGGGAGGGCCATACTCTCCGTGATGAGGGCAATAGTATATACCATCTAGGTAGGCACCTTGTTCCTTCAATAATTCCTTCAATCTCCGATGGATCCTTTCTACCGTTTCTTCAGAGAAATAGCCCCTCGCTACCCCTGACTGATTGGTAACGACAACTGCTTTAATTCGGTGTTTATTGATCAGTCTTATGGCATCTACCGCCCCGGGTAATATATTCACACCATCGGGATCACTCAAGTACCCCACTTCTTCGCTTACAGTCCCGTCTCTATCCATAAAAACAGCTATGTTCATCTAAAGGATACATCCAAATATCGAATACCCGCCTGCCATGTAAAGTATTTAAGGATAGAATAATAACCGTGGCAATAGCATCAGTTTTAGAACACTACCTTGAATCTCACAAAGGCATTGCGGGCAGGTCGAAATCCTAAACAAACTCAAAATTCAAATATCAAATGTTCAAAACTCTATTCGCTCTTTTGCAATATGGCACCAAAAATATTTGTGAGTTCCACTGCTTCTTGCCCTAAATCTTTTCGTTCGTTTTCTATTTTTAGATCGTCTTGCGTATCTATTAGCTTCAACCAATATCGACTTTCTTTAGCCTCTTTACGACACATCTTAATTCTCATGATAAAGTCTTTTTTGCTCAGTGCTTCGTTCGTTTCAATGTAGTTCACGCCGACAGAACCAGAGGACCTACTCGGCTGTTTTCCATCTTCAATGTTTGATACGGTTTTACGCAATTTCTCTACAAACATTCTCACCTTCTTTGCGAATGCAAGCGTATGATCTTCTAGATCATATTGTTTCGAATTTTCCATTTTGGTCATTTTAATTTGTTTCGAATTTCCGGTTTCGAATTTCGGGTTTTCGTTTCAAGCAATACTTTATGGCTAGGGTCGGTAAAAACCTGGGTATGTTCCCCCATGCCTGTTAACATCTGCTGTACTTGTTGATAAACCTCATCAACCTCAATCAACCTCATGCATCTATGATCTGTTGGGCATTCTGGCTTCAGGCATGGGCTACAAGATACTTCCTTTCTGACAACGATGCTACTGATTCCGAGGGGAGAGGTTGTAACAGGATCCGTCGACCCAAAGATCGCTACAAGAGGTACCTTTAAAGCGGCCGCTAGATGCATTAATCCAGAGTCATTTGTTATGAAGAGGCTGCATTTCTCTATCAGAGCCATCGTCTCCAGGAGAGATGTCTTACCGACAAGATCTACGATATCGGATTGAGCAACGCTAAGTATCATGTCAGATATACCTTTTTCCCCTGAACTACCAAAGAGTAAAACCTTGCTGCTAAAGTCCCTGTAAATCATGTCGGCTAATGCGGCATATCTTTCCGGAAACCACCTTTTTGCAGACCCGAAAGAGGCCCCTGGGTTCATCCCTATCAATAAGTCACCGTCTTGAATATTGAACGAATCCAGTATCTCCCTTGCCTTCTTCGAGGCCTCATCAGATATCCTAATCACAGGATCGCCATCTACAACCTTCATCCCGAGATCATCTAGCATCTCCAGATAGTAATAAACCTGATGTTTTCGGAGCACCTCTCCCTGCAACATCACCTTGTTTGTTAATAAAAATCCCCTTCCATCCGTGTCATATCCCGCCCTGATGGGAATACCCGCCAAAAAGGCTATCAGGGCAGCGTCCAAAGCATTCTGGAGGAGAATAGCCAAATCAAACTGCTCCCTTCTCAAAGCCCTCGCCAACCGCAATCTTCCCAATATTCCACTGTGTACTCCTGCCCGATCATACAGGATAACTTCATCCACCTCAGGATTACTTTCAAGTACAGGAGCAACCCAAGGTCTACACAAGACTGTAATGTTTGATCTCGGACAATTCTTCCTTATCGTTGTTATGGCCGGGAAAGTAAGGACAACATCACCAATCCAGTTAGTTGACCTGATCAGGATTCTGTTAATCTTACTGAAGTCTATCTCTTTCTTGTTCGTTACTTTCACAGGGAATCTTTCCGATGAGCTAAAGGCCTATGGATAGTTCGTAAAAAGTATTCCTGTAATTCGATTCATCCCGATTTTATCGGGATTTTGGGAAACCTGTCTCTGGCGGGTCAAAAAATGAATGCTGAAGCCAAAAGGGATACTTTTCAGAACTTTCTTACGTTTCGCGTAGCTTTGTCAGCAAGAACTCTCTAAACTCTCTCTCTCTGTCCAGACATAGTTCTATGCTAAGGGCAAAGGTCTTGACATTACCGAAAAAGGAGCTATCCATCCTTACCATGTCTTTCTCTGTTGTGACAACAAAATTAACCTTTTTCGAAATATCCTCGATCCTCCTGTAATCCCTTGTTGAATACCAATGATGGTCCGGGAAGGCCAATTCCTCGGCTACCGTGGCTCCCAAATCCCTTAATGAGACGTTAAAGTATCCTGGATTGGCAATTCCAGAGAGAGCCAACACTCTTTTGCCCTTTAAATAGTCCAACTCTTTCCTTTCTCCAAAAGCATCTACCAAATGTTTGGGCTGAAAATGGCCGTAAAAGATTTCAGCATTTTCTTTAATGTTTCTTATCGTGTGGCCTAATTTCCTGCCTTCGTCCACGTCTTTTGCGTTCATAACCAAAACGGCATCGGCCCGTTCTAGGTTCCCTAATGGTTCTCGAAGGGCCCCTCTTGGAAAGAGATAATGATTACCAAGCACTATCCGTGAATCTACGAGAAGAATATCGAGGTCTCTCTTGAGCCTTATGTGTTGAAAACCGTCATCTAGAATTAATACGTTGGTGCCAAAACGCTCGATTGCATATTCCCCCCCCCGATATCGATCCTTCGAGGTCAGGACCGGGACGCCATTTAACTTCTTTGCTAACATATAGGGTTCATCACCGGCCTCCCTCGGATTCAATAGAATGTGGCTACCATCTGATATAAGGTTCGTCCTGCCACTTTTCTTACTCTTGTAGCCCCTGCTTAATACTGCAACCCGAAAGGTATTTCCCCTCAGTAGCTCAGCAATATAGTGGGTCGTAGGGGTCTTTCCTGATCCACCGAGAGAGACATTCCCGACACTTATAACCTTGCAGGGGAGCCCTTTTGATTGAAGGGTACCTCTCTGGTATAACCAGTATCTGGTCTGAACGATACCTCTGTAAAGTAGAGAGAACAAGAATAAGGGAAACAGAATTATTTCTATGTATTTTTTGTGATGTTTCTTCCAAACGATCCTTTCAGAAAGACTTCTGAGATTCATGACCTATGACCAAAGAGCCGGATGTGAGAAATTATCAGAGCTCATTTGTGTGACCTTGAACCCTGTGCGTTAGGGAGTTATGAACCTATCTACTATCTCCATATTTCGGAGGGTTGCCCCTTGATTTCTTTCAATCACGCCGTAGGCTGCCTCCCCTAAGCTGTGTAACAGAGAAGGATCATCGAGCAATCTTCTTGCGTGGAAGACAAACTCATCTTTATGCCTGACCTGAATCCCTCCCCCACTATCTTTCAACACCTGAGAGATCTCCGAGAAGTTATGCATATAAGGGCCAAATATTACCGCCTTCTTGTACCCTGCCGGTTCCAAAAGGTTATGGCCCCCGACTTTGACAAAACTTCCCCCGACAAAAGCAAAGAGACCAATGCTGTATATTCTAGACAATTCTCCTATCGTATCCAGGATTATTACCTCCCTGACCGCAGGGTTTGAAGAAGTTTTAATCCTCGTCTTTCTCACGCACGTGAGATTTCGTGCCGATACTAGATTTTCAACCTCTGTAAATCTCTCCGGGTTTCGAGGTGCCAAAAGCAGTACCAGATCAGAGTATTCTCTCTTGAGTTCTTCAAAGACATCCAGAACGATTTCTTCTTCCCCTCTATGGGTGCTCCCTGCGATGAAAACCTTCTGGGTTGGTTTCAAATCCATCGAATACAGCAATCTCTCCTTCTCAAGGTCAGCCAGATCAGGTACTTCTTGGTCGAATTTGAGGTTCCCTGTTGTCATGACCTTGGACGCGTCTGCTCCACTCTTTATTATTCTATCTGAATCTACAAGGGATTGCATGGAAAACAGAGATATGTGTTCTAATACCGTCTTGAAAAACCACTTAAAGCACCTGTACCTTCGATACGATCGAGGAGATACCCTCCCGTTGATGATAATGGATGGAACTCGGCGTTTTTTCAGTTCCCTCAAAAAATTCGGCCAGATGTCCGTATCCACAATTACGAATAATCGGGGATTAATAGCAGCGATGACTCTTTTAACTACACATCTGTAATCCAGAGGGAAGTAAATTATGCTGTCTATCCCTGTAAGTCTGGATTTGGCTGTGTGATTCCCCGTCTCTGTTACTGTAGAAAGGATGATCTTGTGATTTGGGTACTTCTCTTTGATCATCCTGATTATGGAGGCAGACGAGAGGACTTCCCCCACTGAGACCGCGTGAAACCAAAGAGGGCTTTCTCCAGCAAGGTCTCTTGTCAGCCTTGTCGGCAGATAACCCAGCTTTTGAAGAGCACTTCTCCGGTATTTACCGGTAGTTATCATCTTGAACAAATATAAAGGGAGGACCAGTATTGACCCAAGGAGCAGCAGGAAATTATACAGCAGATACATCTTCATCCTGTCTAAAATAGTTGTCCGCCAAGTTAGTGATTGCCATAAGCCTCTCTTCCAATAAACTTCTCTTACGCTCCAGGTAATCTTCATCACCCTTCTTGTCGATGTAGATTGGTTCTCCCCAGACAAAAACGCCCCTTGAAAATGGAAAGGGCAGTAAAAAGGCATCCCAGCTCTTGAAGATCTTCTTTCTTGAAGAGCTGAAAGCCATTGGAAGTATGGGAGCTCCGGTTACCCTTGCCAAATCGACAACCCCTCTTTGAACCTTGTACCGAGGACCATTAGGCCCGTCTGGTGCTAAGGCCAAGTCAGAGCCATCCTTTAAAACGGTAATCATCTTACGGAGGGCTGAAAAACCACCCTTGCCGGTTGAACCTCGAATTGTTTCATATCCCAAAAGTTCTGTATACCTGCTAACAATCTCTCCGTCGCTATGATGACTTACAAGCCCATACGGACGCCTTTCTTCGTAGCGTTGAAACAATGCTGGGACCATAAGCAATCTTCCGTGCCAGAACGCAACTATTACACTCTTTTTCTTCGCCCAGAATTGCCTAACATTTTCTGGATTATGTTCCTTTATTCTCAGAGTCGACGACAGGAACCTGATTATTAAACTTGCTAATAATGGTGCGACTCTTGTTTTTATCCTCTTTTCAACCCTTTTTCTGAACTCTCTCGCTTTCACTGTCCCTTCGATCCCTAAAGGTAACAGGAGTTTCCCGAGTTTCTGGCGAAGTATGTTCGGAACACCATGGTTTCATTACTAATCTGGCATTATTTAAGTGAACCCCTTTATCCCTTCGCTCACTGCTCCAGCAAATTTCGCCATGAGACAAAGGAGTTCACTATAAATTCGGGAAACTCCAGTAAAGGTAATTATTACGCAAGTATGAACAATCTCCTCCGGAGGAACCATCGACACGATCCTTGAAGTATCCATCTGGATGAACGGGA
>JBDRGH010000470.1:0-4250 GCA_043818015.1 Pseudomonadota bacterium | reverse complement strand
GATCCTCATAGATGCTTTAGAGAGCCTAAGGGACTTCGATACGAGGGGTGTCATTGCCCCGGTTACTTACACCAAGACCAGCCATAAGCCAAATAGATATTCTGCGATCTATAAGGCAGATGGAAAGAAGGGGATATTCGTACGCCTTGGGGATTGGAGAAAACCACTTTTGAAGTGAAGATGGATTGAATGAAACATTCGGCAAGACCCTTGTGAGCGGCATGGAGAAGTTTCCACCAGGTCAAGTACAATTCCGAAGGATAGAAGAATTGCAAAGCCGGCAAGCCTCTCATAAGGGGGAGAGTTATGGATGCCTTGAGTTTAATCAAGGGATTATCCGGAGGCGTACTTCAGTACGTGGCACGAATAATTCCATAGATTGATGCAGAGATATTAGGAAAGCGGCATGTATGGATGGAAACCAATTATAGGGAGGACTGTATCATGCAATATGGGCTCACCGAAGAGCAAGAGATGCTCCGGAAGACCATGAGGAAACTGGCTATTGAGAAGATTGCTCCCCGGGCAGCAGAAGTGGATGAGAAGGAAGAATTTCCAAGGGATATCTTTGAGATTCTTCTCGAACATGGGGTCCTTGCCTTACCATTCCCAGAGGAATATGGTGGACTGAACGTTGATCTCCTAACCTACTGTTTGGTCGTGGAAGAGTTATCAAAGGTTGGGCTAACAGCTTTGCCGTTCACGACAAGTCATTCTGCGGCGGTTGATTGCTTCATGACCGGCGGAACCCCGGAACAAAGGAAGCGGTACCTCACAAGGCTTTTAGCTGGTGAGTATTTTGCATTTGGCCTTACGGAACCTGGTGCCGGTTCTGATGTAGCATCTATGCAGACTAAGGCTGTCCTCAAAGGCAATGACTATGTTTTGAATGGTACCAAGTGTTTTATCAGTAATGCCGATAATGCCGATATACTGATGGTGTACGCAAAGACCGACCCCGGGGCAGGTATAAAGGGGATAAGCGCCTTTATTATGGAAAAGGGGACCCCTGGCTTTTGTGTCAGCAGGAAAGAGAAGATGATGGGGGCTAGGGCATTCCAGAGCTGCGAGGTGGTATTTGACAACTGTGCAATCCCGAAAGAGAATCTTTTGGGGAGAGAGGAAGGCAAGGGGTTAACCGTCATCTTGAAGTTTTTACACAAGGGTAGGATAATAGTTGCGGCGAGTGCTGTGGGGCTAGCCCAGGGCGCCTTCGACTATGCTATTAATTATGCAAAAGAGCGGATTCAATTTGGCAGACCCATTGCTCAATTTCAGGGGATTCAATTCATGCTGGCTGATCTGGCGTCTCAACTCGAGGCTGCAAGACAGTTGACATACCGGGCTGCCGCCATTGCGGAAGAGGGTGGTAGAGAGGGTATGAAACTGGCCTGCATGGCCAAGTATCTAGCTTCTGGAGTATGTATGAGGGTTACTACTGATGCCGTGCAGATATTGGGAGCCTATGGGTACATGAGGGATTACCCGCTGGAGAGGATGATGAGGGATGCCAAGTGTCTTCAGATCCTTGAGGGTACGAGTCAGATTCAACAGGTGGCTATTGCCAGGGTTCTCCTGGAAGAGTAGGTTGAGATAAGCATGGAAGAATTGGACCGATATCCGTGGAGTCGTCATAGTGTTTTTGGGAGAGTAAACTAGGAATGACTACCAGGAAAGAGAGATATGTGTTGGTCAACCTAGCGAGAGCAAAGGACGACCCATTTGGGTCTACCGCAAGTTCATGGAGAAGGGTGAATGTCATACCAGATGCCCGAATCTGCTCGCTGATGCCTTGCCTAGTAGGTTGGACAGGCAATTAATCCGGGGCCCGTCTTGGTCAGTGAGGTGGCTAAACTCGGGGGATCGCGTGGGAGTTTCTTGGTAACATGCAGGATATTATTCGCCTATTGCTTCCTTTATGGTTGCAAGCAATTTATCGCGATCAAAAGGTTTCTCGAAAACCGCAAAAGGATGTTTCGCAGCCAGATGCCTGCCCGGAAGTCCACTTATTATAATAACCGGCACATCCTTGTATTCCTTTTTTTTGGTCATGTTTCGGTAGAAGCGGGTTCCTGAATCTCCGGGCATCGCGAGATCAAGGGTCACGAGGTTCGGCTTCTCTTTTTTCAAGACTTCGATTCCTTCATTTCCGTCGAATGCGGCACAAACCTCATAGTCATTATCTTCCAGGAAAGTCTGTAATCCCGCCACAAAGTCCGGCTCGTCATCAACAATGAGAATTTTCTTTTTTGATGTCATGAATATCGTCCTTTCATCACCCAGCTGTAATGTTAGTTGTTGCAGAAGTCTCTTTGGGGCGGTTTTTGGGGATATGAACCGTGAAGCGAGTTCCTCTGCCCAGTTCAGAATCCACGACAATCCTACCCCCATGTTCTTTAGCAATCTTGTCAGAAATAAACAGCCCTAGACCCGTTCCACCAGCTCCCTTAGAGGAATAAAAAAGACTGAATGCCCTGTCGGCGGTCTCCTGGTCCATGCCAATCCCATTATCGGCAATCTCAAACTGGACATGCCCGGGAAAATTCTTGAAACCTATGGTAATCTGATGGATACCCTTCGCCTTATCAACACGACACGCATCCATGGAATTCTCAAGCAAATTGGCGAGAAGCGAGTGCAACGCATTGCGGTCAGCCTCAAATTCCTCTTCAGCCGAATCGACATCCCGGTCCAGCTCTATACTGAGCTCTTTTATCTTCCTTTCAAACTGATCACAAATTGTCCCGATAATATCTCCAGCCGTAACACGCTCCCAAGCAGGTTCACGATCCTTGGCATAATACAGGATATTGAGAACCAGACTCCGTATACGGTCTATACTTCGTAAGGTGACCTCCCATCCCTGGTTGATTCTATCAGTCTTGTTCTTTTTGATACCGGAGCTTACCATGTAGATACCGCCATCCAAAATATTGAGTAGCCCCTTGATGTCGTGCGATATGGAGCTAATAAGTAGCCCGACTGAGGTGAGCTTGTCCTGGAGCTCCCGAATCGGAGTGATGTCGGCGCTCATCTCAATCACGCTGTCGATTTCGCCGCTTTCGTTCTTGATCGGGGCCGCGGTAACCAGGACATATCTCTGTTTGCCATCGAGCGAGGTCACAACTTCTTCACGCTGATTAATGGTGCCGTGTTTGAAAGTCTCCCTTACAACACAGGGCAGACACTCTTCAGAGCGATGCTTAAGAACTTCGTAGCATTTACACCCATAGCAGGCCCCAAACGCCTCCCGATGGGGCCTGTTGGCCTGCATAATCCGCATATCCCGGTCTTGAATCGAAATATAGCACGGGACTTCCTCGAAGAGTAAGCGATAGCGTTCCTGGCTTTCTTTATGCTGTTTCTGCTGTTGCTTGATTTCGGTTATGTCTGTTGACATTTCCATTACAGAGATAATCTTCCCGGACTCGTCGCGGATTGGGGTCGTGTAGACAACGACAGACATCTCCTGACCATCCAGAGTCGTCACAACTTCTTCCTGTCCATGCGGCTGGCCATCGCGAAATGAACGCTCAACAGGACAAATTTCGCACTTCTCCGGGCGCCGTTTGTACACCTGGTAACAATAACGTCCCTCGTAGTCTCCGAATCCCTCCCTAAAAGCCCTGTTGGCATCTATTATCCGAAAGTCCCTATCCTGAACTGTGAGAAAACAAGGCATCGAATCAAAATACTGTTTATAGGAAGCATCCATCAATGTTCACCGAAGAGTCTCTGGGTAAACCATTAACCCTTATGCACTGTGTGGTATCTTGAAAATCTTCTTTATGTTTAACAGGATGGCATCTTCCTTGATCGGTTTGTCAAGATATCCTTCGGGGGGCGGTACTGGACGGTCGTAGATCAAAGAACGCATCTCCGGCCGACCCGAAATGATACAAACCGGAATAGACTTCAACTCCGGATCGTTTCTCATGTCCACAAACACCTTGTCCCCGGTCTTCCCAGGCATTGCGAGGTCGAGAGTCATCAGATCCGGTTTTTCCTTCTTAACTAATTCAAATGCTGAATCGGCATCGTAAGCCGTAAATACCGTTGCCCCGGCATCCTCAAGTACTGTCGCAACGAACATGGCAAAATCGGGCTCGTCGTCGGCAACCACAATCTTTTTGCCAGCAAGAGGGAGTTCTTCGCCAACAGCGACTGCAACAGCAACTTCAGGTACCACCTCGACCTTCTCCTCGATAACGAGGGCATTGGCTACAAGGTTGACCAACTGCCTGACCTCC
>JBDRGH010000469.1:0-3053 GCA_043818015.1 Pseudomonadota bacterium | reverse complement strand
AATTCACCAATGTGGTCTAACACTTCCAGTATAAAAGAAGTTTTTGCGACGCAGAAATTTAGGTGACTGCCGTACGGCACGAACCTTTCATGCTGTGTTAAGCGAAGTTCGCTCATCTCTGTTTGAACTCAGTCAAATCTGCTAAGAATTTTTCAATTTGATTTTCTTCTCTAAAAAAACCTCCACCGAACTCCCCAGCCCACTCCTCATACTCTGCTTTTTTCTCGTAAGAGGGTAAGGCATCCATTGCGACCGTCTTTGCGATGCGACAATAGTCTGCGAACCTATCAATATAGACCGTAAATCGCAGACCTTTTTCTGAATCGCTCTCTTTAGGCAAAATACTAAAAATTGTAGCTCTCGATTTCCTTTCACCCATGATACCGATGAATGCTATACTGCTCATCGTTGTGACGGTTTGATCGAAACATTTTGATAACCCCGCAACCATCTTCTTGTAACTATAACCAACGCCATTCCTTTCGGCTATCTCATGCAGTTCCTCGTACGACAATGGCGGCTTTCTTTTTGAAGTGGATTTTGTCTGTATTCTGTATTCGGCTTCGCTCGGCTCAATCAAAAATACCCTCGCTAAGAATTCTCTCCCTTCTTCATTCTGAAAGTACTGAAATGTAATTGCGTTTATCCCCACGCCGTAAGAGTCCGAAAGATATTTGATTATCCTCTCGGAACTGTTATCTATTTCGGAAGCTACAACGAGCATCTTGTGATGTTCGTTCAAAATCTCCGGGATTTCAGTGCCAAACTTTCTCTTGAAGGCTTCTTCAAGTGGACCTCTATCGCCAAAATATCCATTGGCAATTTCAGTTATTTTCTCGTTTGACAAATCTTTTGTCCAAGAGGCGTAATCTAATACTTGCGCCACTATTTCTCTTGGAGTCTTTTCACGTTTCAATTCAACAATGAGAATATCGCCATTGTAGTCAATGCACAAAAGGTCAATGACGCCCCCAAAACCTGTTTCTACCTGCCTTCCAATCACCAATAAGTCATTGGAAATTATTGAAATGTCTTTTCCCAGCCAATCCTCTAGTCGCTCTTCTAGATCAAGCTTTGATTTGCTGATCTCCTTTAATGTTTTCCTGTCAATGATTTCCCATACTTTTACATCTTGTGGCATTGCATACTCCAATTCTTATGACGGGCGAATTTCGCCTAACGTTTTCGGTGCATATGACGTGCGTACCATCTTGCTTATGCACCGTGTTATCGGAAGTTCCAAGCCTGTTACCTCTTAATCGAAAGCGATCTCTGTCTAATTCTTGTTCTTTCTACAACTGTAAACTTGCCCGTTAAGTTTATCTTTTCCACCCTGGACAGTTCCAAAAGAATCTCTGCTGGCTCAACCGGGGTGGTTGGGTCAAAGCGGAAATATATAATTCCAGGCGGGGGAGAAAGGCTCTGACGGTAAAGTAATTCCCCGTAATCTCGATCAAAGGTAAGAACGATGCGCTTTTCTTTTTGGGCACGGATCAAAACTTCATGGTCTTTTGCTCCCGGAGTATCTTCCATTACACTCGCCACATCATGGTTGGCATCTCTCAATAGGTGAATGCTTTCAAGTGGGAAATTCTCGTTTGCTAAAAAATCCATCAAACAGCCTCAGTAGGTAGTAAATAGAGAAATTCCTCTCTCATACACTCGGTGGCAAATGCAAAGACAGCCCTCAGGCTTTCTTTTGACAGCGTCGGGTAGTTTTCTATTATTTGCTGCTCCGTCCAACCTTTTGCAAAGAGTCCTAATATGAATTCTACCGACAAGCGTGTCCCTTTGACCACCGGTTTGCCTAACAAGATCTCCGGGTCAGAGTGGATATAGTCTTTCCATACTATTTCAGCCATTTGTTCCTCCTCAGGTTTTTGTTGAAAGGACTTTTGAAACAGGGTCGGCCGCCAACGCCCTCAATAAGGCGATCTGCGGCCCTGTTAAACCCTGAACAGTAGCTTCGAATCTACATCGTCCCAAGGCCACAAGTCTATCAAAACCGATTTCGATGTCCTCCCCGTTTACAACGTTCCCAGAAACCTCGTAAGTGTCATATGCCAGCACGTGGGCATAATATGGGTATCGGAAACCTTCTCGGAAATTGTCTCGGCAGTCTGTCTGGGACACCCCTTTTCACCATTCCCGAATCGGTCGATCAGAAAGGCGACCAATTATTAAGAATAAGTAATTCATTTTCAGTAAAACGTCAAGTTCCTTTTCACATTTGGAATTCTCGCACTTTCCTTCGTCACCCAACTTCCCCCTGACTGCCGAGAGGGGTATAAAAAAATGGTCAACGGCTATCTCTCTCTAACCAACTGAAAACCCCGCTCCTTTGATGAGAAGCGGGGTTTTTCGAGAATCAGTTCATGCCGCCGTCTTGTGTGACTCCACTCATACAGGAGTTTCCTCATTAATTATTCTTGATTCTCCTCCCATTTAGTTGCTGAAAAGGATTCCCCACTCGAATCCCTGAATCCGTGACCCCTTGAATCCTCTTAATCCATCAACTAATTTGAAGATGATCCTTATTCTCTTGATCAAGTATTTTCCAAGGCACGGACTTATCTCGCAAGGATGACTGGAGGTTGGATCCCCCACGTTCACACAATTTGTTTGAACTTACGTTCCTCGTTCAGATAGATTCCAGCGATATCGAGGCCACCTTCCTCTAAAGTATCCTGCACCCTTTTTAGATCACTGTAATTGAACTCTATTGCCATACCGCAGTCGGAGCTGAGGCCCCGAGGAACCGGTATGAGATCGATGTGGACTTTTCCATTCTTGAGGAGCTTCTCCGCTTTCAGAACGTTGTGGATTGAATGGAGAAGCATTGTACACTTTGCCACCGTCATGACGGGCATTTTGCCTCTCTTCTAGCTATTTCCTCAATGGCATCTAACACATAATCTACCTCTTCGATCGTGTTGAAGTAGCCCATACTCAATCTAACCGTACCCCTGGAGAGGGTACCGATCGTTTTATGGGCGGAGGGGGCGCAATGTAAACCTACCCTCACCATAACGTCGAATTCTCTATCGAGAATG
>JBDRGH010000468.1:0-2993 GCA_043818015.1 Pseudomonadota bacterium | reverse complement strand
ATGAGAGAAGTAACCTCCCGCCAACTGTTCAACAACTACCTCTATATGTTCATCTGTGAATGGTTGTTTTCGGCTCTTGAGGCATTTCCTAGTTATTAGCTTTGCAAGGTTATACGACTGCTCGAGTGCGCCGAGGGCTAGTGGATTTATGTACTTGAATAGTTCTGAGATTATTAGCGCCAGATTCTGCTGAGGATATGATTCACCTAATTGTTCACGGATGAGCTTAATACAGTGCTTTAGATCTTCCACAGAAATTGGTATGGGTTTGCCCTGCGCATCCTTTGGCAACAAAGGGTGGTTTCTCGTAGGGTCAACTGAACCTAAGACAGCAAATGGCGACATCACAAGTTCGTCAGCAGCTATAGCGATATGAGTAGCTCCGCTCAAGGCTATACTTGGGACAATCACGGCGAGTTTATCCGTGAACTCTCTCAGCATCGTCACCATACGCCAAGGAACCTCGGTTACGCCTCCTGTAGATCTTAAGAACACGTCTATCTGTGGTATCTTTCCCAAGGGAGATAAGATATTCCCCAACGGCATTAGCGCTGCAGGAGTCAACATTGAAGGCACCGGCTGGGTATCATTAATAACTATGGGTAATAACTTCGACCCCGGACGCTTTGCTTCAAGACTCTCAATTATCGGTCTCGCGGAACCTAAGTTGAACGCTTGAACTAGCGAAGCCACATCAATCTGAAAGCTGGTCATGGCTGGCTGCGCTTTGATAGAATGTTGATCTATACCTGACTGCATAGTTCGATCTTTCTTTGACATATTCTCACCCCCCATTAATAGTTAAGTTACCAGGCAACTGGGAGAAACACCTCTTACTCATGGACCCTTACAATTCAAGGAGCATTACTGTGAATACTAGACCTCGTGATTTAGGGTAGTATTATAACATAACTCGTATGAAATTTGAACCCCCATGAATAAAATTACTAGGATAAGGACTTTAGCCATTTTTCTTATTCCGGCGGAAAGGGCAGAGCGGTGGTTTGCCCGTAGAAAGGAAAGAGTAATCGCTGTCCAACGAATTACTCCAGCGGATGGATAATAACCCTTTGATTTCGGGCGTTTCCCTCTCTTTCAATTGCAAATAAATAAATTTCATCCCAGACCCGATCTGATTCTTTATAGGTCTAATCGGTAATCAAACGTGGATTCTGCTTTAATGACTCTCCCCTCACAAAAAACCATAAATTCTTTTTCAATCTTTCAATTGATGCTGGGGGTTGAAAAAGAATTTTAAGATCGACAAATACCTTATAGACGCACTAAAATGGAAGATCGGTACAAAAGGCATGACAACGGGCGTAAAGAGATTTTGAATCAGCCTATAAAATACCACGTGGTTTTAGCCCACCTTTTTCGTGTACGAACGTACCTGAAAAAGCGTGGGCGTTGATGCTGGTTCAAAGTCTCGGTCGCACTCTCACAAAGTCAAAGACCCATTTCGTGAGGGTTGGTATGGTAGGCCACGTAAATGCGGCTTTGATTTTGTGTGCGATTTAGCCCGCTGGCGTGACTTTTGTTTAGATCAACCGCTACTTTTTGATGTGCGTCAGGGTTGGGGGTAGATATGGATAAAATTGTTTTGTTAGATATTGACGAAGTGGATCCTCCCAGTGAGGCGGTGAGGGATCTTATCGATCCCGAGGGGATCAGGGAGCTTGCCGAGTCGATCCGGTCTCAAGGTCTTCTTCAACCGATTCTCGTAAGACCGTTCAGTGGAAGATATGAAGTGGTTGCTGGTCACAGAAGGCTTCTCGGTCATCGTCTCATTGGTAAAACCAAGATAAGGGCGTTCATCAAAGATCTATCTGATGAAGAGACGCTCCTGATCAGGGCCGTAGAGAACATCCAGAGAAAAGACCTCACACCGATTGAGCAAGGTAAGATATACAAAATACTTCGGGAGAAGTTAGGCTATTCTCTCGAGAAGATGGCTCAGAAGATGGGAAAGACGAAACCCACGATTATCAAGTACCTTAAAATCCTCGAGATCCCCGAGGAGTTTCGGAAGAATCTTAACGATGGATCTCTTGGGGTTAATGTTGCCATCACACTGTTGGAGATTGATGATCCCGAATTTAGAAGGTACTACCTAAAGAATGCGGTTGAAAATGGGGTAACGGTTAGTGTTGCTCAAATGTGGGTGGAAGATTATAGAAAGGTTAAGGAGAACCAGCCTTACAGTGAGGGAGGGGGTAGGGGGGTGTCAACGGATATACCCCCTGAAACTCCTCGATATCAAACCTGCCATTGTTGTCATGGTCCGGTGGATGTTTCACAGGTCAGATATTTTCCTTTATGTCCTAAGTGTGGAATTGAGATCAGTGGATCCAAAGCACTCTGAATTTAAGGAGCATAAAATTATAGACACGTTTGAAAAGGTTCTTACGGGTGAGGTTTAAAAGGTTTGGTTTGTTTCCTCGCAACCACACAACAACACTGTTTCGAGTCTGCGGGCACCCACGGTTATCTTATTAGTGGTTTAGGGTGCCCGATTGCTTTATTAAGCAATCTCGAAACAGTGTTGTTGTGTGGTTGCGAGTCTTTTCCGGGTTTTGTTTCTTGCTTTACCTTTCCTGGGGTGTCCAGGTTAGTTAAAAAGTTTAAAATTAGCGGTAGGGGCGTTGCGATCGCAGAGGGATCCTTAAGCAAGATTGTAGTCAACGATCGGGAAATCTTCGGGCCAAATCTCATCTGACTTTGGTTCACTATCCTCTAGATAGGTTTATCTAATATGGAATCCTAAGCTGATGGGCTTGCGGTTTAACCAGTTCAATTAAATTCTATAACCAGTAAAACATTTTAGACCCTTAATTACTTTTTAAGAGGCCTTGAAAAGTTAGCTATCTGCGCTCGATACCGGTAAAATCCCCGGAAATCCTTATCCAGAGCCATCTCAAAGGATTTCAGTGAAAAAACGAATAGCCAGGATGAGTTTTAAAACCATGATTCCTTAAGCTGCGTGGTGAGAT
>JBDRGH010000467.1:0-5212 GCA_043818015.1 Pseudomonadota bacterium | reverse complement strand
CTTGAAGATCCCTTTCATAGTAAGGCCCAAATACCTTGTCAAAACGCACACCTATACCTACAGTAGAATACTCTATATACCTTACTAGGTGGATAAAATAGAATGATTGTAGTGCTTCAAGAAGTGACCTAGGCGGGTTTTCTGGAACCCACGCACACGTCTCGGCAATTTGCTCGAGCCGTTTCTTATCTTCCATATCCGATATCTTTGCAGCCATTTCCCGGGCCTTCTCAGCATAACGATTTGCAAATCTTACCAAAGCGTTTAGGCATATGAGAACCGCCTGAAGAAATTCCTTCTGATCGATGTAGTCCAGGGGGACTGTTCGATCAATCTCCATGAGTCGATCCGCCACCTCCTTGATTATCCCTTTTAAGCCTATTCGGAATGCTTTCTCATAATCAGGTATGCCTAATTCCGACCAGTGAGTCCAGAGAAAGGTCCCCTCATACTGCCAATATTTACCGAGGGAATCTCCTGTGAAAAGGTTGTGCTGCCTATCGCTCATGGACTTCCCATTCCAGTACTGGCAGAGTTCTGCTAATTCGGATCGACCAGCGTCGTCTAGTAGCGTATGTCCTTCCTTGCCACTCACAATTCGCTTGACAGAACGCCAGTTCATGTCAATACCATAGTAGAGTCCCTCGGGTATAGCCGCATGGTTACCCACGATCCTTTCCCAGTCTTGTATATAGATATCCATCTTAGTCAAGAGGTTTTCCAAGGCCTTTGCCCTTCTGATAACCATGGGCTCTCCGTCGGTCTCTTTATACGATTCAGTGAAAAGACGAGATCTCTGGAGGTCTAATTTGACTTCAGGACGGTACATCCCACGTCCTGCCTCATCTTTTTCATACCCTCTTCGGACATTGCGAACCGCCTTTGAAACAAGCTTACTCTTTAAGAATTCTACTTTATTCTCCATTTTTCCATCATCCCTTCATAGGGTTATCATCAGCCGCTCCTATAAATACTTCTCTCGTATCTTGTATCTCTGCACCCTGCCTGAAGCGGTTTTCGGTAACGTTTCAACAAATTCTACCGACCGGGGAACGGCGAAGCCCGGGAGGTTTTGCCGACAGAGCATAATAATCTCCTCCCCAGTGAGCTCTCCTTCCCTCTTTACGACCACGGCTTTAATCGCCTCGCCCAGTTTTTCATCTGGTAGACCTATCACCGCTGCGTCAACAACCTGCGGATGCTGCAAGATGATTTCCTCTATCTCTGAAGGCAAGACCATTTTCCCCTGAGTGGTGATGCTATCCTTCTTCCTGCCAGCAAGGTAGATATATCCCTCTTCATCTACCGTGGCTAGATCACCAGTGTAAACGTAACCTCCTCTTACAGTCTGTGCCGTAGCATCCGGTGCATTCCAGTAGCCTTTCATGATATCAGGACCCTTAGCAATAATCTCCCCAACCTGACCCGGCTGAACATCCTCTCCTTGATCATCTACCACTCTCGCATCGACACAGAGGCCTTCTCTGCCACAGGACTTTAATCTTTTTACCTTTTCTGGAGGGCCGTCGAAGATGAAGTCCTCTGGGGGAAGAAAAGTGATAAGCCCTATCTCACTGAGACCGTACCCCACTACAAAGATGTTTCCAAATAGCTCTACCGCTCTTCGCCACACCTCTGGAGGGTAATATCCGAATATAAATATGCGGCGCAAGCTAGAGTAATCATACTTATCCAGATCATGATAATCCATAATCTGCTGCAAGAATGCGGTGCCTGTGGTCAGGTTAGTTACTTTCTCTTTCTCAATGGCCTGGAGAAAACCTTGTGGTGTAAGGTTGGGTGGAATAACCAGGGTGCAACCCATGTAGAAGCAGGGAATCGTTATTCGTGGAAGTAAATACGCCCAAAAATGGGGGCCGCCAATGAGGCTGGCACCCCCAGCACTCATATCATAGTCCATTACATCTAAATCCATGAGGGCTGTTGCAAGTAAGCTCTTATGCGTGTGCATCACCTGTTTCGAGAGGCCAGTTGTCCCACTGGTGTTCGCAAAGTAGAGTAAATTGTTTTCATCAATCTCAACGTCCGGTTCAACAGACGAAGACGTCGATATAAGATCCTCATAGCCAACAAAACCCTTGCGTGATGGGCCAAGAGTAATATAGCCTTTTACACTCTCCAGCGTAGGACGGAGTGATTCCACGAGATTGCAATACTTATGACTGCAGACTACGGCTGCAGCTTTGCCATTGCCGATCAGATGAGAAAAATCTCTCTCCGAAAAAGCCGGGTTCAATGCGGAGGTGGCGATCCCCACCTTTGCTCCTGCCCAGAACAATTCCACATGCTCAGCACAATCATCAGCAACCATCGCCACCCAATCGCCCTTGCTCAAGCCCATAGTTGTCAGTGCATTCGCAAGACGATTAACACGACTGTTGAATTCTTCGAAGGTATATCGTATGTCTTTATAAATTATAGCATTTCTATTAGGGTACCTTCTGGAATTGCTCTTGAGAATCTCTCTTATCATCATTCCCCTCTCATTTTTAAGAAGCTCGTAGGAGTAGAAATCTCTGCCCGTGATAAAACTGCACGTGATGAGATCACGGAGTCCCCTTGTATTGCTACCCTCTGAAGTCTCCAGATCTGTATTCAACCGTACATTTCTTATACCTCAATCAGGAGGCAAAATCCAGTTTTTTCTTGAATGACCCCTGCTTACACGTACATAGCCCTGGAATAGGGTACTCGTATCAAAAGTGACGGCAACGGTTTTTTCGAGCAAGGCGCCTGGGACTATGACTCTTTTTCAGTCTTGGAGCCTTTGACGTGACTCCATAGTGAAGAGGAGTCATGTGGTGGAGTTTCCCTGACCTTCTGTGGATGGCAAACATTAGATAAAAAAGGCTTGTTATAGTAGCAAAATGGCACCAGAAAAAGAACGGGGTGGGAGGTATCGCCCGATGTGGGGGCGGGCATTTTACAGAATCGCCCAGTACAGTGTTTGTGAAATTTGGCGCCCTCGACATGGCCCTATAAAAAAGAACCCAAAAAAGACTAGATTCTAAGTGATAAATGAGGTATAGGTAAGTGCATGGATAAATGATAGTCATAATTTTCTAAACCCTAATCATAAAGGGGTAATCATGAGGGCGTCTTTCCTCGGTTCCTGAGATGACGAATGACAAAGAGGAAGGACGCCTTTTTTTGTTTGCTTTGAACTAGCATAATGAACATAAAGGAGGACGAACATGAAAATGAGTCTTTTTGTAACCATGGCATTGGTTGGAACTGTTTCGCTCATTGCGGGATCTCTCAGCCAGGCAAAAGAGGTCAGAGGAGTATCGGATACGACGATAAAAATAGGTTTTATCGGAGACCAAACGGGCCCTGCATCATCCATACTTGCTTTGGCAGCCCAGGCGGTGAGAACTTATGCCAGGCACATTAATGAACGTGGTGGTGTTCATGGCAGACAGTTACAGATACTGGTAGAAGATGACCGTTATTCGATTCCTGCCGCCATTTCGGCATTCAAGAAGTTGGTTTACAAAGACAAAATATTTGCCCTCATAGGTCCTGGTTCGGCAAGTTTTGTTCCCGTGCTCTGGAGAAGAATCCAAAAAGACAAGTTGCCAACCATGTGCCTGCCATTTACCGAGCTTGCTGTTGAACCCTACAAACGATACCTATTTATTACCAGTGATACCTATGAAGGCCAGATGAGAACCCTTGTGGACTATATAGTCAAAGATTACAACCTGAAAGAACCAAGGATCGGTTTGATTTATCCTGATACTGAAGCTGGAAAGACAGACTTGAGAGCTGCACTACCCAGGTTAAAAAAATACAACTTGGAACCGGTAACGAGAGAGGTTCTGGTGCCAGGAGCATTAGATGCTGCTACCCAGGTAATGAGTTTAAGGAAGTACAAAGTAAATTGCGTACTTACTGCCGGAACCATTACGGCGACGGCCGTTACATTACTAAGGGAATTGAAGAAGATGGGATTAAAGATACCGGTCTTTACGAGTTATGCCGCGATGCTCACGGAGGGCTTGAATCATATTGGTGATGCCGGAGAGCAGGCCTATTCGATTCATGCCATGTCACCCTGGTATGGTGAAGGGGAGGGTGTAGCAACCATGAGGGAAGTTACGCTCAAATATCAACCGGGAACGGAAAAGCCCTACCGTGGGACAGCATACACATATGGATGGGTCATGACAACTGTTTTAGTCGAAGGACTCAGAAGGGCAGGCAAGGATTTTGACGAAGAGAGACTGGTAGAGACTCTTGAGGCTCTAAAGAATTATGAGACCGGAGAACTCTGTAACCCTATCACGTACAGTTCGCAAAGCCACAAAGGCGGGAATTCATCAAAGATATATAAAGTTGACCCTGTTGCTAGAAAATACGTCGCCATAACGGGATGGAGAAAGTCAGAATAGTAAGAAGACGAGAAAGCGATTAAGCCCAAAGAAAGGCAAGGGTAGAATGATTAATCAGGTAGACAAAAAATATTTATCACCGACGTCAATCATTGATAGCGACCATGAAAAGATTACCGAATACGCAAGGGATACTATCGGTGATACCACTGAGGACAAAGTGGAGATGGCTGTAAAACTTTACTATGCGGTGCGAGATGGTATCCGTTATGATGCATACCACCCCTTCCATCTCCCGGAGCATTACCGGGCAAGCAATATATTAAAAATCGGGAGCGGCTTCTGTGTTCCTAAGGCGTCACTTTTGTGCGCCCTTGGAAGGGCTTGCGGTATCCCGACAAGGGTAGGTTTTGCGACAGTTCGAAATCACCTTGCTGCCGAACAGTTGATGGAACATGTTGGTTCTGATCTTGTTATATATCATGGTTTCACGGAGTTTTACCTGGAGGGGAGGTGGGTCAAGGCAACCCCTGCGTTTAATATCGAGCTCTGTAGAATGCATAATGTGACACCTCTTGAATTCAACGGTCGTGAGGATTCCATCTTCCATGCCTATAATCTTGAGAAAAAGCAGTTCATGGAATATTTAGAATTCCATGAGACTTATGCAGATATCCCTGTTGATACCATAGTAAATGCACTGGAAGAGGGCTACGGTAAGGACCGTGTTAAGAAGATGATTGATGACATTGAAAAGGCAGGAGCGTGGTCAGCACACAGACTTGACGATGAAGAAGTAATTAAAAGGGGATCATCCGCAAATTAGTTCATGGATTAAGAGGATTCAAGGGGCCAAG
>JBDRGH010000466.1:0-2021 GCA_043818015.1 Pseudomonadota bacterium | reverse complement strand
CCTCCCGTATTTGCCCGTAAAATCTGTAAAACGTGTCGAACCCTTTGCTGTCCGGTAACCCCAAATCCAGCAAAACCAAGTCAATCCCTCCCTCAGCCATGCGGTTAAGCCCGTCTGAAAGGGTAATGGCGTGCTCCATATCAAACGAAGCACCTCCAATTTTTGACAGCATCCTCTGAACCACTTTTACATAAGAAAGGTCGTCCTCTATCAGCAAAACCTTGATCGATTTACTACCCATCGTCCTGCCTCATTTTCATCACTCCTTGTCACACCCTTTAGCCGGCAGAGTGAAAAGGGGTCACTTTCCTTTTTCTGTCGTTACCTCATGCAAAACCTTGCTTAGTTTTTTAACATCATAAGGTTTAGTGGCGCTGCCGCTGAAGCCGTAGTCCCTGAAATTTGACATGACCGGGTCGTCGGAGTAACCGCTGGAGACAATGGCCTTTACTTCAGGGTCGATTTCCAACAGCTTTTCAACAGCCTCCTTTCCTCCCATTCCACCCGGGACGGTGAGATCCAGGATGACCACATCAAAAGGTTCTTTGGATTCCCTGGCATCTATATATAGCTCAATGGCCTCAGCACCATCTTCCGCAAATGATACTTCATAGCCCAACTTTCTCAATGTCCTCCCAGCCATTTTCTTCAACATCTCATCATCATCCATCAATAGAATCCTGCCCTGCCCTTTTATGAACTTAACTTCTTCTTTTTCGGGCATTGCTTTTTCAGAGGCAGGCAGATAGATATGAAATGTCGTACCAATCCCCAACCGGGATTCCAGCGTGATGTGCCCATCGTGCTTTTTGATTATGGAATAGGTCGTGGCGAGTCCAAGGCCGCTTCCTTCCTGCTTGGTTGTAAAATAAGGATCAAATATATTTAAAAAGTGCTTTTGTGCTATGCCCACTCCTTGATCTTTAATGGATATCCTGATGTATCTGCCTGGTTTAACCGGCAGGCCATGTCTGTCCTCTATTATTAGATTATCTGCGGCAACCTGAATGATCCCTCCCATCGGCATGGCCTGGTTTGCATTGATAACAATATTATTGATAACCTGACTGATCTGCCCGACGTCAACCTCAGCCGGCCAGAGGTCTTCTGCTATGGAAAACTCACACCTGGATTTGGAACCCCTCAGAACAAAGCCGGTAGATTCTTCGATGATCTTTGATAATGAAGCGGTCTCTTTTACGGGCGTTCCACCTTTGGCAAAGGTCAGCAACTGCTTGGTGAGAGCATGAGCCCTAAGTGTTGCCTTTTCTGCTTCATCCAACATTTCAAAAAGCTCACTGCCTCGATCAACTTCTAACTTTGACAGGGAAACATTGCCCATAATTGTCCCAAGGAGATTATTGAAATCATGAGCGATACCTCCTGCAAGCACCCCCACGGATTCAAGTTTTTGGGACCTTAAGAGCTCCTCTTCCATTCTCTTGCGCTCGGTGATGTCCATGAGGACTCCTACCCTGGACTTACGCCCTTTGTATTCCATCTCTCTAACCCTGATTTCCATCGGGAACTTGGTCCCGTCTTTCCTCAGACCGATGGACTCATAAGGCTCCAAGCTGCCTGTGACAATCTGTTTTTTCATGAACTCTCTGGCTTCCGGGGCTACTATCAGCGGTATTACCCGTTTTCCCAGTAATTCGTTTGGTTCGTACCCAAACATCTCGAAGTATTGGTCGTTTGCGCTAATTACACCTCCTCCGTCGTGAATAGTTATGGCCTCGAAGGCCGCCTCAGAAAAATAACGAAGTCGTTCTTCGCTCTCCTGCAGCGCCTCTTCGGTTCGCTTATGCTCGGTGATGTCCACGAAGAAGCCCACGCTGCATCTCCGCCCATGAACTTCGGTATTAGAACCAGCTATATCAGCATAGAAAACTGTACCGTCTTTCCGCAGGCACGGAATCTCGTGAGACACCGGCTTCTCACCTCGTGCCTGAGACTCGATCTCTGACATTACATGGTCCAGCGAGTCCTTTGGGTGTATGTCCGCTACACCTAACTGCAGC
>JBDRGH010000465.1:0-3821 GCA_043818015.1 Pseudomonadota bacterium | reverse complement strand
GTTATTAAGATTCTTTTCTTCCCTCTGACGCATAAGAGCTACAAATCTATGAAGGATATGCAGAAAGTGCAGCCCCTGATGCTCAAGCTGAAAAAGAAGTACAAAGACGACAAGGAAAAATTAAACAAAGAGATAATGGCGCTATACCGAACCCATAAAGTCAACCCGTTGGGTGGATGTCTTCCTATGGTCTTGCAGATTCCCGTCTTTTTTGCTCTATATAAAGCACTATTGGGATCCATAGAGTTAAGGCACGCCCCTTTTATCCTTTGGATTACGGATCTATCTGCAAAGGACCCTTATTACATCACTCCTCTTGTGATGGGCGCTACTATGTTCATACAGCAGAAGATGACTCCTACTGTGGGAGATCCGAGACAGGCAAAGATGATGTTAATGATGCCCATCGTATTCACCGTAATGTTCCTTAATTTCCCATCCGGGCTCGTCATTTATTGGTTAGTCAACAATGTCTTGTCCATTGGTCAACAGTTCTATATTAACAAATATACGGGTTGATATTAGGAGGCGCATCATGGATTTTATTGAAACAGAAGGTAAGACAGTAGAAGAGGCGATTGAGAGGGCTTGCCAAGAATTTAGCCTCCCAAAAGAGAGGTTGGATATAGAAATCCTTTCGGATGGTACCACCGGTCTATTTGGTCTTGTGGGGATGAGGAAGGCAAAAGTCAAAGCCACCTTGAGAGACGTTAAGAGTGAAGATGAACTTGAGCATGCGAAAAGAACACTGGAGGAGATTCTAGTTAGGACTAAAGTCAACGCTACTGTCGATGCCCAGGACTTTGGTGACAGGATACTGCTCAACATCAATGGAGATGGGAGCGGCTTACTCATTGGCAGAAGAGGCCGGACACTAGATGCCTTTCAGCACATTGTCGACAAGATCGTCAATCGCTCTTCAGAAGATAGGAAGCTTATTATTATTGACACCGAAGGTTACAGGGAGAAAAGGATCGAATCCTTAAAGACTTTAGCCTTGAAACTGGGTGAAAAAGCCAAGAGATTTGGGAAACCAGTTTCTGTAACCCCCTTAAATGCTCATGACCGTAGAATTATTCACATGACCCTCCAGAATGATGCCCAACTGACAACAAAAAGCACAGGCGAGGGCCCTTTTAGAAGAGTGGTTATCTCAACAAGAAAAGGTCTATGACTCTTTATAAATAATGGTTGATGAGGAGACAATAGTAGCCATAGCTACCCCTTTCGGCATCGGTGGAATTGGAATTGTTAAGATTAGCGGCCGGAAGTCTCTCGAGATTGCGCAAAAGATCTTTACGAGGAAAGGCCAATCGTGTAGCTTAAGACCTTATCACTTACACTATGGCGAAATAATGGATCCAAAAGATGGCTCACCGATAGATGAGGTGTTGCTATCTTTCATGCCCAAACCAAGGTCCTATACGAAAGAGGACGTGGTTGAGATAAACTGCCATAGTGGTTTTGTGGTCCTGCAGAAGATCCTCGAGGTTGTGCTAAGAGAAGGAGCTAGGCTAGCCGAGCCTGGAGAGTTCACAAAAAGGGCTTTTATCAATGGAAGGATTGACTTATCACAGGCTGAAGCCGTCGCTGATATTGTCAGATCGCAGACAAACGCCAGCCTCAGGGTAGCCACCCAGCAACTAAAAGGGGCTTTGTCGACAGAAATTATGAGGTTAAGAGAAGATATGGCAAACCTTCTGAGCTCTATCGAAGCCTCTATCGACTTCCCGGAAGAAGACATTGATGTGATCCCTCGTCATGAATTACTGCTAAAGATCGAACGACTGATAGATGATATCAGAGTGCTCATAGAGAGTTATGACGAAGGAAGGTTTTATAGGGAGGGTATCTCAGCCATTATTATTGGCAGGCCGAATGTGGGTAAGTCTAGTCTACTTAACGCCCTCCTTCGAGAAAAGCGTGTTATCGTTAGCCCCATACCCGGAACAACGAGGGACCTTATTGAAGAAGCAATAAATATCAAAGGGTTCCCCTTGAAGATAATCGATACAGCGGGGATTGGAGATACAAAAGATCTAGTTGAAGAAGAAGGAATCAAATTAGCCAAAGAAAAGTTGGCTTCCGCTGACTTGGTAATACTGGTGATAGATAGTAGTCAGCGGTTGGACAGAGAGGACTTTAAGATATTCGCGGAACTCATGGAGAAGAAGGTTGTAATTGCCCTGAATAAGATTGATCTGGTATCGGAATCCTCAATTGCTAGCTATAAGACCAAACTTCAGAATTATACCGTGGTTCCCATCTCTGCCTTACATGTACAGGGAATAGAAAAACTAAAAGAGACAATTCTTTCTACGATTATTCACCACAGACTAGACTACCCTCTATCAGTATGTGTCACCAATACGAGGCACAAAATAGCTTTGGAAAAGACCTTGGAAAACCTGATGGAGGCTCAAGAGAGTATAGTCAAAGAGATGTCTCCTGAATTTACAGCATTTGATATTCACATTTCACTGAAATATTTGGGTGAAATCGTTGGAGATACGACCTCCGAGGATATCCTAGACAAGATCTTTTCTGAATTCTGCATCGGCAAGTAGTAGCCAGCTTAGGCTGAGGATTTACCTTTGTTCTAAGGGAAAACTTTCATTTCCCGATAACCCGTAGCGACGACTCGGAATGATTACTTGACAGGTAGTACGTTGAACGCGTACCTCGATATCGAGGCATCCTTTGAGGGAGATATAACCGTGATCGGAATATACTATGCTGGATGCAAACTCATCCAGTTAGCGGATGACCGAGTTGATTATCCCAATCTATTGGATGCCATTGAACGTGGTACAATGATACTGACTTACAATGGAAGCAGATTCGATCTACCGGTTATCAGAGCCAAGACTGGTATCGACCTTACTAAGCATCGTTTTTGTCGCGATCTCATGTATGATTGTTGGCGTCACAATCTCTACGGGGGGCTTAAGAAAGTAGAAAACATCCTGGGGATCAAGAGAGAAGCAAAAGAGATAGCTGGCTATGGAGCAATGCTCCTCTGGGATAGGTACAGGAAGTATTCGGATCTGGAAGCCCTGAATGCCCTCCTTCAGTACAATAGAGACGACACTATCAATCTGCATACCCTCCATAAGAGATTGGATGCATTAGATCGAAAGTAAAGTTCTCTGCGAAGACTTTGCGTTGCCAACGCTCTTTTATCTCATCCGTCCTGGCCAGACAAAACCCTCGATCTTCTGTCAATAAAGGACAACGGCCTGCGTTCCCTACTGGATGTTTCAACGAGTGAGTCCCCTTATATCAGAAAAGACGCTCAATCTCCAATGGCCCCAGACCGTCTCCTGTTGATAATCCTTCCTCTCAAAAAATCAGTCCAGCTCGATCGGTGACTCCCTTTCCTGACGCAGACACGATCGACCGACGGGAGGGGACGAAATAACATTAATACTACGGTTAAATAACAGTGTTTCGAGACGCTCTGAAGTGGGAAAATGTTTCACGTGAAACACTTGGTTTTCCCCTTCCCCAAGTGACCTCCCCCTTTTTTCAGACGCCTCTTCTCGCCTACCCTAAGCATGTTGAAAATCATCCGAAGGATGTACCCGGGCCGTTATCTTTCAACGCCATAGTCCGCAGCTTGATCAAAAGTGAAGGAAAAAGAGGACCGGGACTTGACATGAAGATATAACCTTTCTATATTAAGAAAGATTACTATTGACATGAGATCGTGGGGATCTAATTAGTCCACATAAAAAATTCCTTTGGAGCGAACCTGAATAGGATTTTTGGGGTATCCGCCTCTGGCGGGTCAAAAAACCTGTGCTTCGGAGCGGAAAAGG
>JBDRGH010000464.1:0-10758 GCA_043818015.1 Pseudomonadota bacterium | reverse complement strand
TAATAATTGGGTCAATAAGTGTAGGTGTTGCCAGGGCTGCGTTTGATGAAGCAAAAAGGTACGCAAAAGAAAGGGTCCAATTTGGCAAACCGATAGGTAAATTTCAGGCCATCCAATTTATGCTCGCAGATATGGCCATGGAGATAGAACTGGCAACCTTGGTGGTCTATAAAGCAGCATGGATGTACGATCGAGGTCAAAGATGCAACAAAGAGGCATCCATGTCTAAGCTTTACTCTTCAGAGATGGCTAATAGAGTAGCCACTAAGTCATTGCAGATTCATGGTGGATATGGCTATATGATGGAGTATCCTGTTCAACGGTATTTTCGGGATGCAAGGGTTCTTGAGATATTTGAGGGGACTTCTGAGATTCAGAGGAGGATAATTTCTAGGGAGTTGGATCTATAGAAGGCCATGTCAAATAAGTAATCTATTAGAACTCCGAGGATAATTAAGAGAAGTTGAGAAACCACAAAGCTATTTCTTGATGAGGGTCCAAACTTCTTTTGTTGGCAACATAAATCTGACCAGGTGCGTGTGTTGGATCTTCTATTCCGATAAAGATGCTAGTGATGTTACGATCCTTTGTTAACCAATTCGGTAGTGTCTATGTGATATGGGTAGGGGTGTCTGTTTCAATCAACCCCGATTAAAGCACTAGTTTTATGTGTAAACTGAAGGAAGGAGCTATCATGGTTGATCAAAAGGACATAACATGTGATAAAAGAGATTCTTCAACTTTTGAGACGTGGTCTGGATACTAGGCGAAACTAATTTAACGATTTAGTCTCAGGGCATAATTCGTAAGTTGTGGGACTCTGCAACTCAACCTGTTTGAGGTTTTGGTATTATTGACATATCATGACTTCTTGAAGAGTACATATAGTGGCAAGCTATCTACAATTTTGGATTAGAATAGTCAACAGCAATATATTGTGAGTTCATTGACTAATATTTAAATTGTAAATCTTCGAAAGGAAGCGTTTCAATGATTTTTGGTGACATTATTAGGCGGAATGCAAAGAGGTTCCCAGGAAAGACGGCATTGATCTTTGAAGAGACGAATTATACGTTTAAAGAATTGGACGAGAGGGGAAACAGATTGGCCAATGGGCTGTTAAGTTTAGGACTTAAGAAAGGCGATAGAATAACAATTGTAGCAGACAACTGCCACCAGTATATGGAGATTTTCTGTGCGCTAGCCAAACTGGGGATTGCTTCTATGGCAGCAAATCCATTTTTCCCCATTAAGGATCTGTTTTATGCAGTGAAAAACATCGAAGCTGATACCGTTATATTTCAGCCTAAGTACAGGGAGATTGTGAGTTCCCTTAAGGGAGAACTTAGGAATCTGAAACATTTTATAGTTATGGGTGATCCGGAAGGAAACGAAATAGACTATGAGAAACTGATCCTGGCCCATGAGTCAAAAGACCCACATGTATCCGTCAATGAAGATGATGAGTTACTTATCGTTAATACAAGCGGTACAACGGGATTGCCCAAGCAAATAGTTCATACCCATAAGAGTGGCTTGGGAATAGCATTGAACGCTTTGTTTGCCCATCAAGTTACACCGGATGATACAGGCTTAATCTTTATGCCGATGTTTTGGGGTGCCCCAATTGCATATTTAGCCTTCAGCCATTATTATGTCGGAGGTAGGTGTATTATTGCGGCGGAGATGACAGCTGAATCTTTTCTAAGGGCAACTGAGAGGGGACAGGTAAATCATACATTTATAGGGACTCCTTTCCTGATCGAACTTATGGATCACCCGAACTTAGGAAAGTATGATACTAGCACCGTGCGTTCTATTGCCCTTTCTGGAACTCCTCTATCTATTGAGATTCTAAAGAGAGCCATAAGGGTATTCGGTAACGTATTTGGCAATATGTTTGGTCTCTCGGAGACCGGCCCTGTAGCTTACCTAAAACCAGAAGAGGTTGTCACAGAGGGATCTCCTGAGGAGTTGAAGAGGTCACAGTCATGTGGCAGGGAGACCATCAATGTAGATATAAGAGTAGTGGATGATCAAGGGGAAGAGCTTCCGCCAGGCGCACTGGGCGAGGTTATTATGAAGGGTGACAGTGTCATGAAAGAATATTTGAAGGCACCCCAGGCAACAGAACAGGCCATAAGAGATGGATGGTTCTACACAGGAGATATGGGCATAATAGACAAAGATGGTTATCTATACATTCAGGGACGGAAAAAGGACATGATAACCACTTCGGGAAAGACGCTCATAGCAAGCGAAATTGAAGACATAATCTATCAGGAACCTTCGGTAAAAGAATGTGCGGTAGTAGGTATGCCTGATGAAAACATTGGAGAAGCGATAAAGGCTTTTATTGTAATACGGGAAGGAAGAGATTTAACAGAGGAGAAAGTTATAGATCTATGTAAAGAGAATCTTCCTGACTTTGCCGTGCCCGGGTCTGTGGAATTTCTCAGTGAGTTCCCCAAAAGCGCCGTTGGTAAGATATTAAAGTATAAACTCAAGAACATGCACCAATAATACCTTATTTCCTGAATAGGAAAAAATTAGCTGAGGTCTTGATAATATCTACTAATCTACGGCGGGTGGTCTTTAAGATACTGTCTGCTTTACAAATTCCTCAGTTGAGCAAAGATCTAAATCACGAACCGGTATAGGCAGCAACGGAGTCTATCTAGAAACAAAGTGGTGGATTATTTAAAACAAAGGCGCGTGTATGAGCGTAGCACAGACCATTGATAGCATCTTTCATCCTAAATCTATAGCACTAATCGGTATCTCTCCGGTACCAGGTGGTTGGACACAGATGTTTCCTGATGCTTTACAGGAGCTCGACTACGATGGCAAAGTGTATTTTGTCAGCCGGGGAAATGACAATGTTTGCGACTCTAGTGTTTATCCAAGCATTAAAGAAGTCCCTGGCCCCGTAGATTATGCCATCTGTAGCGTAGCCGCCCTATTTGCACCCAAGCTTATAGAAGATTGTGCTTCAAAAGGTGTCAAGGCAGTTCACCTCTTTACGGCAGGTTTCAGAGAGACCGGTAAAGAGGAAGGTGCTCTGTTGGAAGAGAGAATATCGAGGATTGCCCGTGAGACCGGTGTGAGAATTATAGGCCCAAATTGTGTAGGTATTTATTGCCCTGAGTCAAAACTATCCTTTAGCCCAAATTTCCCCAAAGAGAGTGGACCTGTTGGATGTATTTCCCAGAGCGGTGGTAACTGTATAAGGTTCTTGCGTTTAGGGGCCGTCCGTGGGCTTCGCTACAGCAAAGCTGTTTCTTATGGCAACGGATGTGATCTTGGTGCCACAGAATTTCTCGAATATCTTGCCCATGATTTAGAGACGAGGGTAATAGCCCTCTGTATCGAAGGCGTTAGAGACGGAAGAAGATTTCTAGAGGTTCTGGCGAGAGCTGCGAAGATGAAGCCTGTCATAATCTACAAAGGCGGATACACAGAAGCTGGGAGGAGAGCCTCTACGTCGCACACTGGTTCTTTGAGCGGTGAGGAAAAGATATGGAATGCCCTTTGCAGGCAAGCAGGGGCAATACGCGTCCATAGTGTAGGCGAGCTCGTAGACACTGTCTTGACATTTGTCTTTATGCCTGTTCCGAAAGGGAACATGGCAGCCATTGTCGGATATGGGGGAGGGCTCTGTGTTCAGGCCACTGACCAGTGCGAGAGTTCTGGTTTGTCAGTACCTTTATTTCCTGAAGAGATTAGGGATAGGCTGGAAAGTTTTACGCCGGATGCTGGCAACAGTGTGAGAAATCCTGTAGATATTCAGTGGTCAATGTCGAAACCCGACAAATTTGTAGATACGGTTCGAATTATATCGCAGTGGGAAGGGATCGATTTTTTCATAGTGCTTTTGACAGTAGATATAATCCCTACAAAGGGGGAACATGAGTTGTTGGACAAAATGGTCGAGTCAGTCATAAAGGCCAGGGAGGCATGTTCAAAGCCAATGGCGGTAGTTCTCCACGAAGGCACTTCCCCTGAAACCCTGGCTAGAACTTTTCTGTTACAGCAGACGCTTTCATCCTATGGCCTTCCCGTCTATCCCACCATTGGCAGAGCGACTCAAGCCATAGGCAGATTCATTCGATACCATCACCCTACCTAACTTGGCTCCTACATTCTTCCCACTCTTCCCCATAAGGGCATGGGTAGGACTTTTGATTATACTCCCTTGATAATCTCGTAGAATGCCTCTAACCGAGTACTCAGTTGACCGGGCTGGCCCAAAATATATTCCCGCTCCAGCATCAGAAATGGGATGCCCAAATCCTCAAAATCCTGTTTGATTATAGGGCAGTTCCCACCATGAATGTGACACCACTTAATCTTTTGAAAAATGACACCATCGACCTTAAACATGTTTGCCATTTCCCTGAGGTGCCTAAGCCTGCCTTCTGCTGGCGATATACGAGGACAAGGACTGCGGGTGAGATAGTATTCAGCCAGTGCATCCAGGGGAGCTTTCGTACTATCTGCCTGCTCCCAGAAATACCGCGTCCCTGTGCACAGGTCATCTACAACCACAACACCACCTGAATCCTCAATAAGTTTGATAAACTCCGAATCATCGAGCTCACTGCCTATCAGTAAAAGCCTCACCCTACTATCCTTTACCTGCTTAGCATGTCCGGCCCTTAACTGCTCCAAGAGTTCTTCCAAAAGCCGATTATATCGAACTTTGTCAATAACCATCCCGGCCATAAAAACGGCCATGGCCTCTGCTCCGGAGATAGGGGGAGGATCAGTCATTCTCAAGAGGGATAGTTCTTTGAGGAGAGACCTCGTCCTGTTGTAGACCTCTATAGCCTGACTTAAAGACTCTTCTGAGATGTCCACGTTAAACAAATCCTCGAGTCTATCCTTAAATATGCTCAGCTCATCCTTGAAGAAGCTAAGGGTTACTTCTGAAACTGAATTCGGCAGATTGAGAATGTGAACAAAGGGAGTCCTCACATAGTTGGCCCAGACATCATAAGCACGCCTGGTTTGCATGCAGCCATCTGCGGCGACGAAACCATCGAGGAAATCGTAGCACCCTTTGAGCCCTTCCTCAATGTAGCTAGAAATAAAAGAACAGGCGTTAGAGTAGAGGACCGCATCTGCTTTAGGAGTCGTCATGCTAGCGCCCACAACCCTTATCGGGAGCATCCCTGCAGCATAAATTATTTCCTGAGGGACATAACCACAAACCCATCCGATAATCTTCTTCTCTTTCCCCTCCTCTTTTATGACGTCATATCTGTTCTCAAATATATTCCTGAATTTATCAATCATGAGCACTCTCCTAGACCATAGTCTTATCTCTTTATAGTAACCAGAAGATCTTCGATTTTCCTCTTCTGCTCCTCGATGGAGACTATCCGTGGGTCTATCGGGTCAGTGTCAAGCATTAAGGTGGGGATACCGAGCTCCTTCCTCAAATCATCCCTCATCAGGCCATAGAAGCCCCCTATATTAGAGCAGCCGAAATGACCGCCTAATACCATCGCCTCAATCTTATACTCTCGACACTGATCGAGGAACTCTTCCCTCCAGGTATTATAAGGCCAGCATACCCTTAAACCGGGAAATCCCAAAACTCTCTTGGCTATGATCCGGAGAGGATCGGGATCTTCCTCGATCATTGGCTCGGGAAGAAAGTTATTAATGTCGAGGGAAACTTCTGCATGGTGCTCTTTCTTAATCCAATCAACCATTGCCAGGTTCCAATAAGGGAGAGCACCTATCCAGCCGATGCGGTATTTCTCCTCAGCAAGAGGCGCTTCTTTCTTGTCCACTTTTTCCTTTCTCTCTCGATACAGGGTCTCATAGTACTCCAGCGCCTCTGGACGCCCTCGGCAGTGATACAAAATGCCGAAAGCCGATATCCCCTCCCTGCCGGTGAGCGCTGAGGGAATAGCCTTCCTCAACTCATCCTGTATCCTGACATGATAGTTGTGCGTCTTTCTTGATAATTCAGCCACTTCCTTAAGCCTGTCATAATCCATCTTTCGATTTGTATGTTTCTCCAAAAACTCGATTAACCCTTGAAGCTGTTTTTGATAATAGCCTATCATCGCTTCATCACGCAGTTTCTCTCCAGTAGCCATAGGGATATGAAGATAATAGGCAGGGCGTTTGTAGATATTGCTGCAGACCTCAAACAGCATGAGATAACTATCACAAGGAACTGTTGAGCTGATCAGGCAATCGGGAGGTATGATCTCACCGGCAATAGCCATACCAGTAGTGCACTGGTGAGGTCGGCAAATTTCCTCTGCCATACCATGAGTCTGCGCAAGCTCAATGTAATGTACCGTAAGGTCCGGACTCACCGTTGACATCTGGATTGAATATTGTTCCGGGATAAAGACAGCTAAATCCATAGCGACGAGCAACTCTGAAGGAACAGACCAGACCACCCAGATTATGGGCTTATTATTCTTTTGAGCATCACGCACCTCTTCGAAGTAGTCAAGCTTAATTTGGGCAAACTGCTCCTTGCTCGCTACCCGGGTTGGTTTGCTCCTCAGGTAGGCCAATCTCTGTTGAAACTCTTCTACCATGTCCTCTATCTTCATAGTTTCCTGTAAGCCTCCTTATTTTATGGACAGCCCTCAGTTGGCGATTCGTGGCATGCAAATTACCTATCACCAATACTTTACGTTGTCAACCAAAAATGGTCGCTGTCCCTCCTTGCCTGCTCCTTTCCTGAATCCTTACCTAAGTGTTTTCTCTCCTTTTTAAAATAGCATCTAGTTCTTGAGTCAACGATTGAAGTTCGCTCACAATATCTTCAATTCTGCCATCAGAATCCGGTAACTCTTTTTTTTCTGAATCAGTCGTGACAGGTACTTTGGTGAGTTCCTTCTTTTCTGAAATATAATAGCCATCCTCTAAAAGTTCTATGAACTGTTGAGAGATCTTTTCAGGATCATATTCTTTATCTGGTTTATGCCATTTGTAGGGCCAAATACTCATACCTAGAATCGCATTTATTAGTAACCCTGTGTCTGATGTTGGCTTAAACAACCCTTCTCTTATACCTTCGGCGTATACCTCCTCGATTATTTTGTTATATCGCCGTTTTCCTTCCCGAATTGATTTGAAGGCATCGGGGGGAAGCTTTTCTTCTTCGTGGAAAAATATCTTCCATACAGCCTGTCTTTTTACGATAGATGCTACATGCTCCCTGATAATAGCACGCATCTTTTCATCTGCAGGCTTATCAGAGTAACTGATTCTTGAGACAGCTTTTAGCCCGTATTCAATCATATCCACGTAAATCTCTTGCAGGATTTCTTGCTTGTTCTTAAAGTGATAGTATATGCTGGCTGGAGTTATTTCTGCTACACTGGCTATATCCCTCATACTAGCAGAGTCATATCCTTTTGCAGAGAAAAGTTTTTCTGCTGCTCTTAGGATTTCCTCTTTCTTCGACATAATTATCCCCTATAAGCAAATAACTAAATGAACGTTGATTAGGTATTTATTTAAAACTAATCATAGCACTAAAAAATATATTCTTCAATAGTGAATTATCCACAATAGAGCTGCGAGGCATCAAAAATCGAATGACAACTGTTTCTGATGCTGATATCTGATGTATCTTCTCATTACTTCTGAAGTAACCCTATCACCAGCGGATGGAACAAAGTATCCATCGCTCCAGAGCTCCCCTCCCCAAAGTTGTTCCTTCTCCTTGGGGGAACTCCTCCCTTTAATCCTTTTTGCTGCTTTCCCTTTAAGTGTTATGTTGCGATATTTGAGCACCCAAACTATGTGATGCTTGACGTCGCCTTGCTCTTTTAACTCCGTTCATACGGAGTACTGATAGCACGCATATTCGCCTTCGGCGAGACTCTTTTTATCGCTCCAGCAGAGCTGAGGGATCTTTAAGAGTAGTTTTTTGTAAAAAAGGATATATGCAATTATTCCGTCAAGAAAACAATTGACCAATATAATCGAATATGCTAAATATATAACAAACGTTTGTTATTATTGGCCTGTGGAGGTTTTGTGCTCCGATTACGTGGGGCCCCAACGATGGGGAAGAATCGGAATCTGGTGTGCTTTACACACTTGATGTTAATAAAGGTATCCTCGTGGTAATTAGTAGTTGGTGAGACTAGACGCCCCTGGTTTGTTACACCACCTGATCACACTGAAGACAAAACATGAAGGAGCACAAGAACCTGCGTGAAGCGAGGGAGTAATGATGCGGCAGGGGTTGATAAAGATGCGTGAGATCGATTATCCGGGATGAATAAATTCAAAAAAGGAGGAGAACCATTATGAAACCGAAGAGAGCTTATATTTCAATTACACTCATTATGATTTTTCTTGTTTGTTTTGTTGTTCGGCAGGGCCATTCAGGAGAAATGAGAGGGGTAACCGAAGATACGATTGAGATCGGTTTGATAGCGGATCAGACAGGACCTGCAGCGTCATTAATGATAGCTTATACTGCTGGTGCCCGAGTGTATTTCAGGCACGTAAACGACACAGGTGGCATAAATGGCAGGAAAGTTAAGCTTCTGGTCGAAGACGACCGTTATTCTATTCCAATGGCAGTAGCGGCCTTCAAAAAGCTGATCTTTAGAGACAAAGTACTCGCTATCCTTGGCTGTGGTGGTACGGGTCAAAATACCGCTTTATTTCGACAGATAGAGAAAAACAAGGTCCCGGTAATCGCTATGAGTTGGTCGTGGACCATGACCGATCCAGTGCGACGATACGTCTTCACCGCAATTAATGACAATAAAGACGAGATCAGGGTAATGATGGAATATATCGTAAAGATCATGGAGGCGAAGGACGCCCGCATTGCCTTTGTTGGTGCTGACGTTGAATACGCTAAATCGGGGTACAGGGTGGCCCAACGAAAGGCGAAAGAGTACAATGTTGCTCTCGTCGGCAGAGAGATTCTAGCCATGGATGCCATCGATGCGACTACGCAAATTCTTACCTTGCGAAAGCAGAAAGTAACCCATGTCATGGCGATGACTGTCGATGGGCCGACTCTGGTTTTGCTCCGGAGTGCCAGAAGGTATAACTACTGGCCCATCTTCTTCAATAGCTTTCATATTATGGGAGATTTAGTCGCAGAAACGGCCGGAGATACGGCAAAGAACCTGTATGGTTCGGCACCGATTGCTTCATGGTATGAGGATACTGAGGGCGTGACTGAACTCAAGAAAGTATCTTATAAGTATGACCCAAATATGAAACCTCCCACAACGAGATACTATGTAAAAGGCTGGATTACCTCAAAGATAGCTCATGAAGGGCTAAGGAGGGCTGGGAAGGATTTGACCCCTGAGACGTTCGTGAATAGTTTGGAAACCATCAAGAATCTGGACATGAAAGGTCTAACCGGTCCTGTGAGTTACAGCCCTACAAATCATAAGGGCAACAGTTATTCAAGGATGGACAAGGCTGACCTAAAGAAAGGCTATTTTGTCCCTGTGACAGATTGGATAGAAGCCAAATAGGCCAAAGCATATGTAGCTGAATGAAAAACAGGGGCGGGCTTGCATAGGGAGACAATGGAAGTGTGAAAGCAAAAGGTTTTGCCCCGATCTAGTCAAGAACAGGATATGGCGGATTAATGCATTTGTTGAGATGTTAAATAAAAAACGAGGTCTCTAAGGTTGAATTAAGGAGGTGTCCTATGTACACAGATCTTATGAAGTTATGTGGTTATGAGGATGAAGAATTGGAGCAACAGAGGCACAGGATAGAAAAGGCTTTTGATATTCTCGGGATAGGAAAGGAAGACATAACTAGGGCAGAAAAACGTGTTCAGGATAACCTCGATGTTAAGCTTGAGGGTATACGAAAGCTACTTCGGGTCTGGATGGAGGAGCTTGTATCATTGCCCTTGTGCCGGGAGGAGTACAAGAAGGTTATCTATTACGACTGGCCCTTTCCTGGTAGCATGATGATGGCAGCCCACAGGCTGTCACCAGACGTCTATGTGGGGTCTATAGGGGAGATCATGAACATGGGTATGGGCATGATCTTCGATAAACTCAGCCCACTTCTTGAGGCAGGCGAACAGACAGGGCTGGGGGTAGGAGCTGCCCACTGTGCCCTCTGGCAGACACACATAGGGGCTATTGAAAAGAAAATGATACCCATACCTGATCTGATGGTATCTTCTGGTTGGTACTGTGATCAGCCCGCGGAGGCAGACCAGCTCTTGGCCGAACTCTATAATATCCCCACCGTTTATATGGACGGGTGCCTAGATAGCCAGTGGGGACAATGGCCTGACATCAGTGAAAGGATGGTCCGATATGCTGGCGGCCAGATGGAGAAGGTCTTTAAGAAGATCGAGGACGTAACAGGCCACACGTTTACGGAAGACGTGCGTAAAGCCGGTGTAAGAGACAATGCAAAGTTCTATTATAACTATAACACGCTGGTTGAGATAATAGGGAAAAGTGATCCCCAGGCCATCAGTCAGGCGGATGTCAGCCTTGCATATATGATTTCCAATACCCCTATAAGGATGAGGGACGAGGCAATTGATGCCATTACCACATTGATTAGAGAGACGAAGGAGCGGATAGACAGAGGTGAGGGTGTTGTTGAAAAGGGTGCACCCAGGATATATTTTGGCCTCCGGATGGCAGTTGATGCCGCTATACTCAAGATGGTGGAGAGTCTTGGGTTGGCGATGTCTGTTGTTTTCGTTGATTGGTTAACCCCTCTGGAGCGAACAAAGGCAAAATCGACTGAATATAGTCA
>JBDRGH010000463.1:0-4199 GCA_043818015.1 Pseudomonadota bacterium | reverse complement strand
GGCTCCGTCAGGTGCCAAATTGCCTCTGAGGATAGCGATGCCCCCCTCGTTGTGATACGGGTCATCTATGGGTCTGATAACGCTCTTATCTATAACCTCTGCGCGTTTCAGATTCTCCCGCAAGCTTTCACCGGTAACGGTCATGACGTCTTGATCTATGAGGCCCAGTTTAGCAAGCTCTGTCATAACAGCCTGCACACCACCGGCCTCATCTAAATCCTGCAAGTGGTGAGGGCCCGCGGGGCTCAAACTGCACAAATGGGGAGTTCTGGCACTCACCTCATTAAATAACTCTAACTTCAAATCTACTTTGGCCTCATGAGCAAGGGCAGAGACATGCAAGACGGTATTAGTCGAACAGCCAAGAGCCATATCTACGGCAATAGCGTTTTTGAAAGCCGATAAGTTAGCGATACTTCGCGGCGTTATGTTTCTTGCAAGGAGTTCCATTATCTTTTTACCAGCGAGCTTTGCAAGCCTCTTCCTTGCTGCGTAGGCTGCTGGAATAGTACCGTTACCAGGAAGCCCTAAGCCCAATGCCTCCGTTAAACAGTTCATGGAGTTCGCAGTAAACATGCCCGCACATGAACCGCACCCCGGACATGCCGTGTCCTCCAATTCTTTTATCTCTTGTTCGGTCATTTTACCGGATTTAACTGCTCCAACCCCTTCGAATACGGTGATTAAGTCTACCTCTTGACCTCTTCTCTTTCCCGCAAGCATGGGACCACCGCTGATCACTATGGATGGGATATTGAGCCGAAGTGCAGCCATGAGCATCCCCGGTGCAATCTTGTCACAGTTGGGAATCAGGACTAATGCATCAAAGGGATGGGCATAGGCCATAACCTCTACAGAGTCTGCAATGAGTTCTCTGCTAGCCAGGGAGTACTTCATGCCCTGATGGTTCATAGCTATACCGTCGCACACACCAATAGTACAAAACTCTACCGGAGTCCCTCCGGCCGACCTGATGCCCGCCTTCACAGACTCGGCAATATCCTTAAGGTGTATATGCCCCGGGATGACCTCACTCCAAGAGTTTGCCACCCCAATAATAGGAAGTGCTATCTCCTCGTCAGTGTAACCCATAGCCTTAAAAAGCGAACGATGGGGAGCTTTTTCTAAACCTTTCTTCATTAAATCACTTCGCATTCCAATTTTCCTCCTCTTCTATTCCTCGGATTGGGGTCAAACCATGTTAACGGAGTATAAAGTAAATTGTCAATGTTTTTTAGTGAGTTGTCACCGCAAAGTTCACTCCAAGCCTGTTCTGGCATGACTTCTGCTGACTTGGTGGACCTCGTTCTCAGGGGGACGAATTGCGCTCTCGCAGTAGTGGTCAAAAGGTTTCAATAAAACGTCATAGAGTGAATTTCTAGACTCTCAAATGTCATGCTGTTTTAGACACCGACGCCATAGTAAAAAACAGTTGACAAATTCTGAATATTTATTACAATTAGCATATATTAAAGGTTACAGAATTGGGGTAATAAGCGGGCATAGCTCAGATGGTAGAGTACAAGCTTCCCAAGCTTGGTGTCGCGGGTTCGAATCCCGTTGCCCGCTCTACTTCTCACTGAACGGTTGGTTGGAGATGAAAAGCATTTTTTTCCTGCGAAGCTTGAAGTTCTGTAGTATGTAGGGGTATCAATGATTGAAGTTCACTAGAAAAGTGGGCTTAAGGCCCACTTTTTTTATTATACTTCGATTTGGCTGGTAGTCTTCAACCCTCATGAGTTAACCATGTCAGTTGACCTATTGGAATCTCTAAAAAGGATCGCTGAACCCGTCGTAGTAGCGGAGGGTATGGAACTTTTAGATATGGAGTACGTGAAGGATGGAAGAGGATGGGTCTTAAGACTTTATATCGATAAAGAAGGAGGAGTAACCATAGATGATTGTTCCAATATTAGCAGACAGGTAGGGCAGCTTATAGATGTAGATGACCTGGTTCAGCATTCATATGTCTTAGAGGTTTCTTCTCCTGGACTCAACAGGCCTTTGAAGAAGGAAGATGATTTTATTAAATATAGAGGTAAACTGGTTAGCTTAAAGATGCGTGATCCAATAGGCAGACGAAAGAATTTTAAAGGAAGGCTTTTGGATTATAGAGAAGGAATGTTAAGACTTGACGCTGGCGATGGAATTGTCAGCCTGCCTTTTAACAAGATATCGAAAGCCAATTTAGAATATGAGTTTTAAACGGGATCTTGGCGATCCAAGACAAGGGAGACCCAAAAATGGCGTCGGATCTAGCACATTTGATAGATGAGGTCGGAAAAACCAAGGGGATTGACAGAGAGATACTTATACAGGCCTTAGAAGCTGCTATGTTGACAGCGGCCAAAAAGAAATTTGGTCCTCATCAAGACATTGAAGCCCATTTTAATGAGGAACTGGGCGAAGTCGAGCTATTTGAATTTAAAACTGTGGTGAATGAAGTTAGGGACCATCATGTAGAAATATCTCTTGGAGAAGCAACAGAATTAGACCCTGAGGTTGAAATTGGCGATAGTCTTGGGGTAAAGATGGATGTCCGTAAATTTGGTAGAATCTCAGCTCAAACTGCTAAGCAGGTCATCATTCAAAAGGTCAGGGACGCGGAAAGAGAGAATATCTATAATGATTACAAGAACCGTAAGGCAGAACTGGTCAATGGAGTTGTCCATCGTATTGACAGGGGCAACGTCATTGTTAATCTGGGAAGAGCAGAAGCTATACTTCCACCCCAGGAGCAAATGTCGAAGGAGACTTATCAACAGGGAGAGCGGATCAAGGCCTATATCCTGGATATTCTGAAGTCTTCCAAGGGACCCCAGATCGTCCTCTCAAGGACCCATCCAGGACTGCTCATAAAACTTTTTGAAGTTGAGGTGCCAGAGATTTATGAAGGGATCGTAAAGATAAAAAGCGCTGTGAGAGAACCAGGTAACAGAGCAAAGGTAGCGGTTTACTCTGAGAATTCGGATGTGGATCCAGTTGGTGCCTGCGTTGGCATGAAGGGTTCTCGAGTCCGGAGTGTCGTCCAAGAGTTATGTGGGGAAAAAATAGATATCGTACCATGGGCCGATGATCCAGCCAGGTTTGTGTGTAATGCCTTGGCTCCCGCAGAAATCTCTGAAGTGATAATTGATGAGGCAGCAAAGACAATGGAGGTTATTGTGGCTGACGATCAGTTATCGTTAGCTATTGGGAAAAAAGGACAGAACGTACGTCTGGCTGCCAGACTTACGGGTTGGAAGTTAGATATCAAGGGCGAATCCAAAGTTGCTGGTATACGAGAAAAGGTATACAAGTCACTTACTGATGTTCATGGAATAGGGAGTTCTACAGCGGACGCCCTATTCAAGGAGGGCTTCTTCTCAGCACAGGATATTGCCGGTGCAAGCATTGAGGAACTTACCAAGATAGAAGGTGTTGGCGAGAAAAAAGCCATCAGGCTTAAGGAGGCTGCTAAAGAATACCTCGACCAAAAGGCTTTAGAGAACAGTAGCAATGCTTCAGCAAAAGACGTAGGCGTAGCCAGCGAAGTCAAGACCAGGGCTGACTGATTATCAGCTCAATTAGGCTCCGGGGGATACAATGGTTAGAGTATATGAACTAGCTCACGAGTTGGGAATGACCAACAATGACTTCATAGTTGAGTTGGAAAACCTGGGTATAGAGGTTAAAGGCCATATGAGTTCTATTGATGAAGGAGACATTGGGCGGATAAGAAATCGCCTTGCCGCAGCCAGCAATCAGGAGGTTATCGAAAAGAGGGTGAAGCCGACGGTTATCAGGAGAAGGCTGAAGAAGGTGAAACCGGAGATTAAACCAGAGGCTGAACCGATGGAGGCCGGGCCTGTCAAAGCTGAATTAGTAGAGATTGAGGGACCTGTGGTGGAGGGGCAAGAGCAAGAAGAAGTATCTCCCCCATCTTTTGCGGTAGAAGAAGGGGTTAAAGAGACGGAGGAACCCGTTTCTGAAATAGCGACTGAGGCGAAAGAAGAGGCAGCCAAGCTCCTGGTAGAGAAAAGACCTGTGAAAGAGGTTTTGACAACGGAGGTGGTGGAAGAGCGGGCAAAGGTAAGACATGGTAAGGAACGAATAAAGGAGGACGTTGAGACTTTAGTAGCCCAAAAACCGTCCAAGAGGAAAGTAATCTACAAGAAGCTCGACGAGGAGCAGAGAGGCACCTATGAAGGGGAAGATGT
>JBDRGH010000462.1:0-3563 GCA_043818015.1 Pseudomonadota bacterium | reverse complement strand
GTTGAATCTTTGATGCTCACGGGTGATGAAAATATTGTAGATATGCAGTTTATTGTTCAGTACAAGATAAAAAATGCTCCTGATTACCTGTTCAATGTCAAGAATCCTGAAAAGACTGTGAAAGATGCCGCTGAGGCAGCGGTGAGAGAGGTTGTTGGGAAGAACAAGATCGATGAGGCACTGACGGTCGGAAAGTTCCAGATACAACAAGATACAAAGGGAGTATTACAACGTATCTTGGATGAATACAAAACAGGTATAAGTATTGAAGCGGTCCAGTTGCAAGATGTCCATCCCCCCAAGGAGGTGATAGCGGCGTTTAAGGATGTAGCCAGTGCAAAGGAAGATAAGGTAAGATTCATCAATGAATCTGAAGGCTACAGGAATGATATCCTTCCTAAGGCCAAGGGACAGGCCTCTCAGATAGTAAATGAGGCTCTGGCGTATAAAGAGGCTAAGATCAAGCGGGCAGAGGGCGATGCCAGTCGATTTACCCAGACATTAAGGGAGTACCGCAAGGCACGGGAAGTAACCATGACGAGGTTATATCTGGAGATGATGGAAGAGGTGCTGGCTGATAGTGAAAAGATCATTATAGACAGTAAGCACAGTGGAAATCTATTACCGTTTCTCCCCTTGAAAGGCATTGAGTCACTTAAGACCAAAACAAGTAAACCTGAGTAGTAAATTGCTACCTCGAAGGAGCGGAGGGTTTTATGAAAAAGAATATTTACGTTGTGGCTATCGCAATCATCGTTCTCCTGATTGGCCTCAATATGGTTCTCTACACCGTAGACCAGACGGAATATGCTATTGTTATTCAGTTGGGTAAACCGGTAAGGGTGGTTTACGAGCCTGGTCTGCATGTTAAGATACCGTTTATTCAGCAGATAACATATTTCGACAACCGACTATTGGAGTATGATGCTTCCCCAGCAGAGATACTGACTGAGGACAAGAAAAACCTGGTCGTAGACAACTACTCAAAGTGGAAAATAAAGGACCCACTGAAATTCTACCGAACCGTTAGAAATGAACTGGGGGCCCAATCTCGCCTGGATGATATCATGTATGCCCAGTTAAGGGTGGAGTTGGGGCGCCACAGCCTTGTTGAGATTGTCTCTAAGGTGAGAGGTGATCTTATGAAAAAGGTTACGATTAAGAGCAACGCTATAGCCCAGGATTACGGGATCGATGTGGTGGATGTGAGGATAAAGAGGGCCGATCTACCCCCCGAGAATGAACGGTTCGTATTCGAAAGGATGAAAGCGGAAAGGGAGAGGCAGGCGAAGAAATATCGATCTGAAGGACAAGAAGAAGCCCAGAAGGTCAGGACAACCGCGGAGAAAGAAAGGACTATAATCTTGGCCGAAGCATATAAAACGTCTGAGCAACTGAAAGGTGATGGTGATGCGAAGGCGATAAAGATCTATGCCCAGGCGTTTGAACCGGATCCTAAATTCTACAGTTTTATCAGGAGCCTCGAGGCCTATAAGAAATCACTAAAGAAGGACACTACCGTGGTTCTCTCGCCAGACCTGGAATTCTTCAAGTATTTGAAGGGGGGGAGATAAATCCGCTCGACGGATGGAGACTATGAATACAGTGAAACAAACATTAGACGCCTCTCAGAAGTCCTTAGAAAGCCTGATAGAGAGTATAATAGACCCTGTCGTTGTTACAGATAATAAGGGGGTAATAGACTATTTTAACGAAGAGGCCGAACGATTCTTGGGATGGAAAAGGAAAGAGATCGTCGGAAAACATGAATCAGTGTACTACAAAGGTGGGAGGCAAGAGACAAAAAAAATAATGCGGGTTTTGGAGAAGGATGGAAAAGTAAGGGACTACGAGATCACACTTGTATCCAATGATGGAAGGGAAATTCCGTCCCTGCTTTCGGCATCCTTCTTAAAGGACAGTGAGGGAAAGGCAATAGGGACTGTTGTTGTCTTGAGGGGGGGCAGCGAAAAGAAAACGGTAAAGAATGACATCATGGAGAGTGTGGAGCATGTGGGGACCCTGTTGGACAACGCCAATGACCTTGTATGTATCTTAGAGGTTGATGGAACTTTTGCCTATGTCAACCAAAAGATTACGGAAATGGGGTATGTAAGAGATGAACTACTTGGCAGTTCCTTCTTTTCTGTATTGTCCCAGAGTCACAGGGGACCCATGTTTAAAGAGGCCTTATTGGGCGGGAGAAAACAGACGCACGAGATTGCGATGGAAGACCGGCAAGGTAATGTGTGGGACACCCTGCTTAGCGTCTCCCCTCTCTTCGACAGGGATGGGGAAATGTCAGGGTTCCTGGTCTTGGGCAGAGATATTACCGATAGAAAGGAACTGGAGCGAGAGTTAGAAAAGCTCTCCATAACAGACAGCTTGACAGGACTATACAACCAGAGGCATTTCTATGGCGAAATTGGGAGAGAGATAGAGAGAGCCAAACGACTCGGCCGGCCTCTTTCCCTGATACTCTTCGATGTTGATGGGTTCAAGAGTTACAACGATACCTACGGGCATTTAGAAGGTGATAAGATCTTACAGAAGGTGGGCCGGGTAGTGAGTCAGAACATCCGAGGAAACGTGGATTCGGGATATAGATATGGTGGGGACGAGTTTATGATTATCCTACCGGAGGCCAGAAAAAATCAGGCTCTCACTGTCGGTGAAAGGATAAGGAAATCCTTCAAAGATAGCGAAGCGTTTTATGTCGCTCTGAGCATGGGTTTAGTCGAATACCGCAATGAGTACGATCTTGAGAAATTCATTAGGCTTGCTGATGAAGCGATGTATACTGCGAAACACTTGGGGGGCGACAGGATGAGTATTTATGAGTAAGGGAAGTAACCGAGCTCTCTCACTTTTCTCAGAGACTCAGTCTACAATGTTTTCGCGGATATGTCTGACCATTGATTCTACCGTCGAATCTGCCCTGAAGACGGCACTTACGCCAAGTTCCTCAAGGAGAGGAATGTCTTGTTTTGGAATCACCCCTCCAAGGATTACAAGGATGTCTTCCAACTTCTTTTCCTTGAGAAGATCGATTACTTTCTTGGTATGAACGAGATGCCCACCAGCCAGAAAACTTAAGCCAATAACATCCACATCTTCTTCTTCAGCGGTCTTGACAACCATCTGGGGCGTCTGGAGAGTCCCCGTATAGACTACTTCCATTCCTTTATCTCTGAATAGCTGACTTACGACTCTGGCTCCCCTATCGTGACCGTCTAAGCCGACCTTGGCGATCAGAACCTTTATCTTCTTGCTAGAATTCATGATGACTCTGTGCTCCTTTATCAACCTACTTACTAGGGAAAGAGGGGACGGTTCTATTTTCGTTAAAGGAAAATAGAACCGTCCCCTCTTTCTACCCTTTTTCTAATCTAAAACGGGGGTTTTACCATATCGAAGGGATCGTAACTCAGACCATTGGCCAACCGGATCGTCCCTAAAATCTCGCCTATGGTTGCATAGGAAGAAGTGGCACCTATTATGAAGGGGAGCAGATTCTCTCTCTCCGTTTTCTCCTTTGCCTTCTTATATAAGAGGTCCAGCTG
>JBDRGH010000461.1:0-2956 GCA_043818015.1 Pseudomonadota bacterium | reverse complement strand
GCTTTCTGTGGGTTTGAGGCGTTGGTACGTTTGTTGCCGTTTTCGCCTATTCGCTTTATATTCTTATGTCTGCCGCCAATCACTTCTTGGTGCTATAGTGCAAACAGTAAGGGACGAATCAGTATAATTCCCCTGGAAGGCTTCTTAAGCCGGTAAACAAGCTCTCCAAAATCCTTATCCTCTGTTACCAGAATGCGCTCTTCGTTGTAAGCCTCAATCAAAACCTCATCGTCAGAAACGCCTGGTTTTCTCTCCAATACGTATAAGACATCATGCCCATCTTCCCTTAAGGACGACACCAACCCAGTATCGCAACACTCATCGGCCAGAAATCTCAATTTTTCGTCTCTTATCCGAAAGCAATTTCTTCAGCAGCCAAATAATCAGCCGCGAATTCTTGAGCAGCAAAGATATCTTCAGGTCTTAAGTGCGGATGATCCCTGATGATCTCCTGAGTCGTCATCCCTCCTGATAGTTTCCGCAAAACTTGTTCAACCGTAATGCGCGTATTCTTGATTACTGGCTTTCCGAACATGACGTTTGGATTGCTCTCAATCCTCTCATATTTTTTCATTGGCTCCTCCCAATCCGACGAACTGGTTCTTCTGGTTCGTTTGGTTCGTCTGGTTTGTCTGGTTTGTCTGGTTCCCTCCACCATACGACGTAGAGAAAAATCTATCGGACCTGACACGCTGGAAGCCAGCTTTCTCAAAGACCCCTCGCAACCGCCGTGCCGGGATAGGAGTAGAGGTCAGAACCTCAGAGCAACATTCAGATAACAGAGGAAAGATGACGCAGGACAGCAGAGATCAGATGACAGAGGGCAGCTCACAGATAACACCACGTTGTCTATGCGTGGGCAGCCTGCGAGATTTCTCGGGCATGCAGGATTTCTCCTCCATGTAAGGCACGGACATCGCTTCTCTTGAGTGTCAATACTGCTACCGTTTTGCCCTCAGCCGTCACGAACTCCACCTCAAAGCCCTCTCTGCCGTATTTATGCACCACAGCCCCTATGTCCCCCTGCTTTAAGCCATAGGCCTCAAAATCCCTCGTCAGGGCTACCATGTCCAACTGGTTCATTTGGTTCTTCTCGTTCATCTCGTTCTTTTGGTTCGTTTGGTGCGGGCGCAGAGTACCCCTTTGGTACGGATGACCGATCTCCGACCGCTAGGCCCCAGAATCACACCCTCCACAACATATTTAATACCAAACTCCGTAGTTATTGTACTCTTAACTTGTCCCTTCTTGGCGACATCCATTAAAGCATCCTTTAATTCATCTACCCTCGTTTCTCTAAACCCGATTGAGAGAAAGAATCTCGCCTTCCACCTTCCGATCAGATGACTCTGCACTCTCTCTTCAAACTCCTCAGGACGGTACACAAGCATATCCGCGGCAATATTTCGGTCGATTAATTCATCCAGTTCGCGCATCCTCTGGTTGGTCTGGTTCGTTTGGTTCATCTGGTTCTTCTCGTTCATTTGGTGAGTTTAAGCGAGAACTTTGTTTTTGCGTTCGGATCTGGCACATTCCAATTGGGGGACCTGGCTGAAACCATAGTGCCTCAGAGATGCTCTTACCCCGCCCTCCATCTGGCCGCTTAGCGGCCTTCAGGAGTGGCGGGCGGGCACTGCTTCATTATGCTCTTTTTGCGATTAGCAGGGTTCTTCCAACTGTTCCGAGAATACGCTTTTCCTGTATTCTCTGTACCTGGTTTCCGCTCAGACGTTCAGAGGACAGGGGGCACTCTATTCGATGGGTTGTTTTCCATCCTGTTTTAGATAGAAGTCTGGGAAGGTGGGGGCCAGATCTTCTGTTGACTTATCTGTAACTGCTCAGGTTAGGGATGATAAAGATGGCTCTGTACTTCTTGTCCAAACGGAAAGAATAGATCAGCCGGGCTTTTGGTGATGATTCTTTCCCGATGGTGTCGGCGAAGCGATCTCATGAATCGCCAACGGTCTGCATCATTATTTATCAAAGACATCCGCAGGTAACTCGAACTTTTTTATCAGATCATCAAGTGCGTATGACAAAATAAGGGCCTTTTTGCCATGCGACTTGATGGGGTAAGACCTATGTGTTTCGGGATCATAAAATTTGGGGTGCCGTCCTTTTCCTGTCACATAAATAACGCCGTACCCTTTGAGTCCTTTTATTACCTTCCTCAGTTCTAAAGCCTTAGGCATAGGTTATTTCAGCATTTGATTTCTGGATATTCTCATTAGTGAGGGACTCGAATGTTTTCTTCATGTTCCTTTTTAATTTACTGATTGACTGTTTAGTCTCTAATTCGTTGTACATCCTCCAATACTTACTATGCGCCGGATCAAAGATGGTATCAATAGCGTCATTTTCAACGGCTGTTACAACATATTCCTTGACAGAGTCGGCCAAAGATTTTAGAGCTTCCTTTTCATTTTCACCGTGGGAAGACACAGCAAAATCGAGGCAACGAGCTACAATAACGTCATCTTCTTTGGTCAAAAGAATATGTAGAGACGGAGTTTCCCAAAATTCTCCTACCCTTATCTTAACTCTATATGCTTTTAATCCTCTCATAACCACCTCATTAATTCTGGTTTGTTTGGTTTGTTTCGTTCATCTCGTTCGTAAGTGTCAAGGATGGGGTCAGGTCTTGCATTATAACATTACGGAGCACCAGGGGCTTTTCCACGTAGACATGCTTTCCTGAAAGGAGCGCTTCACGGGCGAGGGTGTAATGCGGGAAGCGGGACGTCCATTAGTTTATAAGTTTTTTCTCTTCAATCAGTGAGATCGTGAGATCATTAGAGGGTCCACGATGGAAACGTGGAGAGGATATTAGGGTATCTTCCGAAAGCTCATGCCCACCTGTACAAAGTGCTCATCTTCTGTTAAGATCGATATTAAACCAAGTTCTTGCATTATTACAATCGATGTTAGATCAGTAAACGAAATTTTTGGTTTATCT
>JBDRGH010000460.1:0-6399 GCA_043818015.1 Pseudomonadota bacterium | reverse complement strand
CGCCTGAAGCTGCGTTTAACATTGCCGCAGAGAAAATCACGGCTCGCGAGTACTGTAACCTGCATGGATTGTGGAAAGCGTAAAGAAACGAGCTCACGGTAAGATCCGGAACTCGGTGAAATATGGCAGACCAGGAGAAGGATTTCTGACTGGGTTTGGTTTCAGAAGAAGAAAGGTTGTTACTACAGAAATGCTCCATGAAGGTCGATTCCTTACCTGCGGTTAGTGCCAGGAAGCCAAGAAGTAGTTCGTGATGAGTGTCCCCACTTATAGGCCTCATGGCCAGGAAAAAGAGCGAGACCTTGTCTGCAAGGATACGCGGGAAGTGAAGACGAAGGGAAGGGTTCTGAAGGACAGGGTCTTGGAACTGCTCAAGCTGCCTGACGTTAACCAGGCACTGGACACGTTATCCAAGTTACCTCCGCGCCGGGTCATCAACAGTCTTTTGTCCTTGTTTTGCAGTGATGACGAAGAGACGAAATGGAGGGCAGTTACTGCCACGGGTGTCATCGTTTCTCTTATTGCTGCAAAGGATATGGAGTCGGCTCGTACGGTGATGCGCCGACTGATGTGGACCCTGAACGAAGAGTCTGGTGGAATAGGCTGGGGAGCCCCAGAAGCCATGGGCGAGATCATGGCCTGTCATGAAGGTCTGGCAGAGGAATTTGCTCACATACTGGTCTCGTATATTCGGGAGGATGGAAATTTCGTGGCGTATGAACCATTGCAGCGCGGTGTCGTGTGGGGTCTCGCAAGGCTGGCTGAGGTGAGGCCCGAGATATTACGAGAGAAAAATGCTGCCCGTCTCCTTTACCCCTGCCTGGGCTCATCAGATGCTACGGTTAGGGCTCTGGCCGCGTGGGCTCTGGGCTTGCTTGGTGTCGAAGATGGCCGTTCGCAGCTTGAAGCTCTCTTGACTGATAATGCAGAGGTCCATCTCTATAGAGACCGACACCTCAGTGTTCGACGGGTGAGCGAGATGGCTCGCGAAGCCCTGGGAGTGCAGTAACCAAAGGAAAGAGAGCGAACTCAAGGGGTTACAATATCGGTGCTGAGACCGGAAGGAATACTTTTTTAGAGGCTTTACAGGGGAGGAATATAACGTGACGAGAAATACTATTAACGTGCTCATCGGGGGGGAGGCAGGTCAGGGCCTGGTGACGATAGGGGAAATACTTACCAAGAGCGTGGCGCGGAGTGGTTATTCAGTCGTCGTAACCCAGAGTTACCAGTCTCGAATTCGTGGTGGGCACAACACGTTCGCTATTCGCATGGGTGCTGATGAACTAATTGCTTCCCAGGAAGCGGTAGATATCCTCATCGCCTTCGATCAAGATACCGTCAGGATACATCGGGAAGAGCTGTCTTCTTGGGGGCTTATCATTATGGACGAGGCACTTGACATTGCCGATGATCAGGGCATCAAAGTTCCTTTCAAACAGTGGGCTCCAGACAAGTTCTCAAACATTGCGGCTCTCGGTGTCGTGAGTTCCCTCGTTGGCCTGGACGAAGAGTTGGTCTCCGAAACAATGAATAAATTCTTTGGCAAGATGGATGAAGAGACTGTGGAAGAAAATCGACGGGTATTGGAAAAAGCCTTTCGGTGGACGGCCGACCAACCACTATCTTTTCAAAAGCTGCCTCGTGTTTCCCATGCATCAGACTGCCTGGTTATGAACGGTAATGAGGCTATTGCCCTGGGAGCGCTATCAGCGGGGTTGAAATTCTACTCCTTCTATCCTATGACTCCCGCAACCTCCATAGCTGTGACTCTGGCGGGTAAAGCTGAAAGAATGGGGATAATCGTGGAGCAGGCAGAGGACGAAATTGCCGCCATCAACATGGCCATAGGGGCGTCATTCACCGGTGCACCCAGTATGGTAGGCACATCTGGAGGCGGATTTGCCTTAATGGTCGAAGGAGTTAGTTTAGCAGCGATGACTGAAACCCCTCTCGTCATCGTTGTTGCCCAGCGTCCCGCACCGGCGACTGGGTTACCAACGCGTACCGACCAGGCGGACATGGAATTTGTGCTCCATGCCGGCCATGGAGAATTTCCACGGGCTATCCTTACGCCTGGTACAGTCGAGGAGTGTTTTCATTTAACACGGAGGGCCTTCGAGCTTTCTGAGCGATACCAGGGACCGATATTTATTCTGACTGATCAGTTTTTCGCCGATTCATATCGTACCATAAAACCCTTTGATGTCACTAACCTATCGCCCGTTCGCCCTGGTTCCGATGCAGCCATCTCATCTTTGCCGTATCGTCGCTACGGTATCACCGACAGTGGTGTTTCGCCGCGGCTGTTGCCGGGGGGCTCCGAGCACCTCGTCGTTGCTGACAGTGATGAACATACGGAAGACGGTCATATCACAGAGGATCTGACCGTGCGCCGGAAGATGGTGGAGAAGCGGCTCGAAAAGGGAAAAGGGATTGGCAAAGAGGTTATTCCGCCCCAGATCCACGGGGATGCAAGGCCAGATCTCCTTATGGTGTCGTGGGGTTCGACCAAAGGGGCAGTTCTGGAGGCAGCCTCTCAGATGAGGTCCGGTGGGAAGCAAGTATCGACACTCCATTTCTCGCAGGTTTGGCCTCTGGTGCCGGAACAGTTTGTGGGGCACCTGCAAGAAGCACGGGAGGTGGTGTGTGTGGAGGGAAATGCCAATGGCCAGCTGGCGAGATTGATTCGAAGAGAGACGGGGTTTTTCATCGGGAAGAGGGTGCTTCGATACGATGGGCTACCGATTACGCCGGAATATATTTTGAGAGAGTTTGTAGCTGTTTAGCAACTTATATCTTTCTTGCCGACTACTCACATCCGGCAATTTCATTGGCTTCAGTTTATGTGGCTAAACTGTTACGATTTAACGAATAATCAGTCCGCCTGAAAAATTCCCTTTTCCGCTCCGAAGCACAGGTTTTTTGACCCATCTATGACTGACTTCAGGCATTTTCAGAAACTCTCCGCCTGCGGCGGATCAGACATCTGAAAATGCTTATCTTCCGCGTTGCCAAGATGGGTACCCCAAAAATCCTGTTCACCTGTCTGCGGGCAACGCACAGGCAGATGTTCGCTCCAAAGGAAATTTTTCATTTTTCACGAAAGACTCATTAATGGCATAGCCTAAAGAGAGGGGAGCGATGGTGACAATAGACGATTATGGTGTGTATGAGACGACCTGGTGTCCAGGCTGTGGAAACTTTTCTATCCTGGAAGCAGTGAAGGAGGCTCTGGTAAAGAGTGGACTCGAACCCCGTCAGGTGCTTTTCGTCTCGGGGATAGGCCAGGCGGCCAAGACCCCCCACTACCTGAACGCCAATGTTTTCAATGGCTTGCACGGTAGATCGCTACCTGTCGCAACCGGAGCCAAGCTGGCCAATCCGGGGCTGACTGTCATAGTGGAGAGTGGAGATGGCTGTAACTATGGAGAGGGTGGAAACCATTTTCTTGCAGCCATACGTCGCAACATCGATGTGACGCTCATCGCTCACAATAACCAGGTGTATGGTCTAACCAAGGGCCAGGCCAGTCCCACTTCGGAAGAAGGATTCATCACCAAGGTCCAGCCGGGTGGTGTAACTTCGGCTGCGTTCAATCCTGTCGCTGTAGCCGTTGCCATGCATGCCGGTTTTGTCGCCCGGGCATTTGCCGGGCTGGTTGATCACCTGTCTGACACTATTCTGCAAGCAATATCGCATCGGGGCTTCTCTCTGGTTGACGTGTTACAACCCTGTGTTTCTTTCAACAGGGTGAATACCTTCGCCTGGTACAAGAAAAGGTGTTATCCTCTGACCGAGGATTATGATCCCACGGATTGGAATGCAGCCATTAAGGTAGCGGATCAGTGGGGAGATCGAATTCCTGTGGGGGTCATATACCGAAACGAGAGACCACCATTTGAGGAGCAGTTTCCCGTTTTGAGTCGGGGTCCCCTCGCCGGGGGAGATGTGGACCGGACGATGCTCAAAAAGATCATGGAAGAGTACAAATAGTTTTTCAAAGGCTTCATTCTATGACCTACCGTTGGTTTTTGTGTTTGATCTATTGGATAGGCCAAGCCATTCGAGCGAGGTTGAAGGATCTGTCACTTTCAGCTTGAGTCTGTTTATCCGGGATACCGGGATCAATTCGAGTGTGAGTTTTTCGAGAAAAGGCCCACCGGAAAATCCGTGCCTTCCTCAGTATAGGGCCACCTCCAAGAACTTCTTGGCCTGATATAATAAGGGTTTACAAAAAGCAAAAAATGGTTATATTAAGAAGATGAGGCTGCAGGAGGGTAATCTTGTAGAAGGACAAATAATGGAGTCAAGCTGGGTAAGTGTGATATCACCACGTTGCCCGTAAGGAGGTACGAGGAATGTATTCAGAGGTAGTCATGGATCATTTTAAGAACCCTAGGAATGTCGGTGAGATGAAGGAAGCGGATGGAATAGGGGAAGTTGGGAATCCCGTGTGCGGCGATATGATGAATATTTACATCAAGGTTGAGGAGGACCGCATCAAAGACATCAAATTCCAGACCTTCGGCTGTGGGGCGGCTATCGCCGTTTCCAGTATGCTTACGGAGATGGCCAAAGGGAAGACTATAGAGGAGGCCAAGAAGATTACCAATAAATCGGTAGCTGAGGCCCTTCAGGGTTTACCGAAAAATAAGCTTCACTGTTCAAACCTGGGAGCCGATGCGCTTCAACTAGCAATAAAAGACTATGAGGACAGACTGGCAGGCAAAGTCAGGGCTCCATCGAGGGAAGAGGATAAACATGAACATACTGAAGGTGAAAGTTGCAAGTGTCCTTACTGCGATGCCGACTTGACTGCGGAGATAGAGTTCTGTACAAGTTGCGGCAGAGAAATAGAGACGAGTCAGTAAATTCTGGTGAGGAGGTATCAAAATGGAGATAACAAACCTAGACTACATATCGGGTAATCCTCTCCTGCCAGAGGTTCAGGAGGCTATGATTGAGGCCATCAGAAAGGACTATGGTAATCCTTCGAGCTCCCACCAGCTCGGTGATCAGGCAACAGAGGTACTCGAAGAGGCTCGGAAAAAGGTGGCTGCACTGATTAACTGCGCATCACCCGAAGAGTTGATTTTTACTTCGTGTGGGACTGAATCTATCAATCACGCCATAAAGGGGGTAGCCTTAGCCAAGGCAGATAAGGGGAGACATATTGTAACCTCTAATATTGAACACAATGCGGTTTTAAAGAGTTTGAAGAGATTGATGAAGATGAACTACAGGGTTACTTCGGTCTCCGTTGATGAATATGGGCGGGTGAACCCGGATGATGTGGCTAATGCTATAGGAGATGAGACTATTCTGGTAACGATTATGCACGGTAACAACGAGATTGGAACCATCCAACCGGTAAAAGAGATTGCCCAAATTACCCGAGAGAAAAAGGTCCCTTTTCACTGTGATGCTGTGGCATCAGTTGGGGTTGTGCCGGTTGATGTTCAGGATTTGGGCGTAGATTTGCTGAGTTTTTCCGCCAACCAGTTCAATGGCCCGCCGGGCGTAGGATCCCTTTATATCCGTAAGGGGACTACTGTTTGGCCCTTACTTGATGGAGGGGGGCAAGAGGATGGAAAGCGGGCAGGTACCGAAAATCTGGTTGGCATTATAGGGATGGGTGTGGCTGCTGACCTTACCCTTCGGGAAATGGAATCCCGTATGAGACGGGTGAAAGAACTGAAGGATAGGCTGGTAAGAGGACTGAAGGAAAGGATTGAGGATATCATCATTAACGGGCACCCGGAACTCTCTCTCCCCAATCTGGTTTCGGTTTCCATAAAGTATATTGAGGGAGAGAGTATGGTCCTCATGCTGGATGAGAAAAAGATCACTGTCTCCACGAAGTCGGCCTGCGCTTCGGGAGCCCTCCGCGCTTCCCACGTACTCCTTTCAATTGGCAGAGAATATGCCGATGCACAAGGAACGCTGGTAATAAGTTTTGGCCGAGACACGACGGAAGGTGAGATTGACCGATTCTTAGATGAATTGAGAGGAGTGGTTGACTTCCTGAGGGAGATGTCCACTCTTTACAAGAAAGCCAAGGCTAGCTAGTTCGTCCTGAGAAATTCCCCTTTTTGCTTGGAAACACGGGTCTTCTGCCCCGCCAGAGGGGGGGGCAAGAATTGTGCTCACCGGCTCAGAGCCTGTTGCCCAAATCCCTTTTCGCTTTGTCCAAAACGTTTTTTGATAAATCTAAGGCTTGCTACAGGCGATTTCAAAACTCCCCGCCTCTGGCGGGTCAGACAGTTGAAATCGCTAAACTTCCGCTTCACCAAGATTTATTCGCAAAAAACCTTTTCATGACCGCTCAAAGGGATTTCTGTTCGGGCAACAGCCTCTTGCACAAGGCCCTTTCGGGGCTCACCCTCGACGGGTCCC
>JBDRGH010000459.1:0-4530 GCA_043818015.1 Pseudomonadota bacterium | reverse complement strand
GATCTGGATGACCAAATACTGCGCGAACTGTTGACTTTCATGATGGAAGATCCTCATACGATAACAAGGGCTATAAGGATAATCCAGATCTCCAAATATCTGGAGAGGATCGGGGACCTTGCTACCAATATTGGAGAAAGTGTGATCTACATGGTTGAGGCCAGGGATATAAGGCACGGAGGATACCAAGAGAAGAAGCCAGAATAAAGGGTTTGGGTTTCTTGACCAACCGTGCTATTATTCTGTGTGAATTTTACAAAAACAGCTAAATAGTTCGTCCTGAAAAATTCCCTTTTCCGCTCCGGGGCACAGGTTTTTTGACCCATCTGTGATTCAATTCAGGCATTTTCAGAAACTCCCCGCCTCTGGCGGGTCAAACATCTGAAAATGCTTGTCTTCCGCTTCGTCAAGATGGGTACCCCAAAAATCCTGTTCACCTGTCTGCGTGCAACGCACAGGCAGATGTTCGCTCCAAAGGAAATTTTTCATCTTTCAGGGTGAACTAAATAGGAAAGAAGCGATGGCTCAAGAGAAGATCCTGGTTGTAGATGATGAAAAAGACATTATTGAATTGATACAATATAACCTCCAGCTGGAAGGTTTTCGGGTAACCCATGCATACGATGGAGAGGATGCCTTAAGGCTGGCCAAGAGGGAACCTCCTGATTTGCTCATTTTGGACCTAATGCTTCCCGGAATGGATGGCCTGGAGGTCTGCCGAGTCCTCAAAAAGGAGGCAGAGACAAGTCACATTCCCATCATTATGCTCACTGCCAAGACTGCAGAACCGGATATCGTTGTTGGATTGGAGCTGGGGGCAGATGACTATATTACCAAACCCTTCAGAACGAGGGAGCTGGTGGCAAGGGTAAGGGCGGTTCTAAGGAGGGTTTCCAGACCTGAAAGCTACAATGGAAAACTCGTGGCAGGGAATCTGTCAGTAGACCCCAGCAAGTATCGAGTTACATGGAGGGGTAGTCCCCTTGACCTCACCCGAACCGAATTTAGGCTGCTCTTTTTCTTGGCCCAAAGGGAAGGACGGGTGATGACACGGCAGCAGATCCTGGATGGGGTCTTGGGAGACGAATCCTTTGTAATTGACCGGACTGTGGATGTTCATATAAGAAGGCTTCGCAAAAAATTGCAGGAAGGCTCCTCTCATATCGTTACCAGAAGAGGTATCGGCTACTTGTTTCAGGCTGATATCGCTGAGAAAGGAACCTGAACCAGTGAGAGAGGTATATGTCAAACCTCAAAATAGTATGGAAACTGTTCTTAATCCAAACCTCCGTGATCACTGTCTCCGTTTTCACCATTGGCCTGTATGCTGGCTTTTCCCTTAAAGATTATTACCTGCAGCAGGTAGCCTCCCAACTCACCACCAATGCTACTCTGGTTAGAGACATAGTGGGTAAGGACCCCATAGAGGGTCGAAGGGATCCTATCGACTTTCGCACCAAAAGACTGGGCAGCGAAATCCATATCAGAATTACGGTTATAGATCCGCAAGGGGTTGTACTGGGAGATTCCGAAGAAGATCCTCTAAAGATGGAAAACCATAGGGATAGACTTGAGATAGAGGAGGCCCTGGAAGGAAGAGTAGGGAAAAGCACCCGGTATAGCGAAACTCTCGATATGGAGATGATGTATGTTGCTGTGCCCATCCAGGATAAAGGCCGCATTTCGGGTGTAGTCCGGGCCTCTCTCCCCTTGAGCGATGTCAGGAGAAGGCTTATTCACATTTACAAGGTGATTGGCTGGGGGGGGCTCCTTGCTGTCCTTGTCTCTCTGGGTGTAGGATTCATGGTAGCGAGAAGGATGAGCCAGCCCATCACCCACATGACCGAAGCGGCTAGAAAGATAGCCAGGGGGGACTTTTCAGAACTAATAAGGACAGACTCAAGGGATGAGATAGGGGATCTGGCCGATTCCTTTAATGCCATGAGCCTGGAGCTTCAAAGCAAGATCCAGACGTTATCGAAAGAGATAGGCGAAAAGCGTGCTATTTTGAGCGGGATGATTGAAGGCGTGATCGCCATTGACCGGGATCAACGAATTATTCTTTTCAACTCAGCAGCGGAACAGATGTTTAACATCTCTTCCAATAGGGCATTGGGTGGGTTTCACTGGGAGGTCATTCGCCATAGCCGTCTAAACTCCCTCTTTCAAGAGGTTTTGAAAACGGGAAACCCGAGAACGGAAGAAGTCACCCTACACTTCAGAGAAGAAAGAATCTTGCAGGCGCAGGCGGCAGCTATCTCCGGTGAAGAAGCTCCATGGGCAGCGGTAGCGGTTTTCCATGACGTTAGCGAAATCAGGAGATTGGAGAAGGTGAGGAAGGAGTTCGTGGCCAATGTCTCCCATGAACTGCGTACCCCCCTTACCTCTATCCAAGGTTTTGTAGAAACCTTAAAAAACGGGGCTATCAGTGATCCGAAGAATAGCCTCAGGTTTCTCGATATAATTGAGAAGCATACCGAAAGATTAAATCGGCTCATTAACGATCTTCTGGAACTCTCTCAAATTGAGAGTGGGAAGATCGAGATGAACCTCATGTCCGTCAGTTTAGGAGACATAGTAACTCGAGTAGTCTCTAACTTTAAAGAGATGGCAGATCACAAGGGGCAGAAGATCAAGGTGGACATACCTCCGGAGCTACGCTCTGTTCTGGCTGATGAAGGAAGAATTGAGACAGTTCTTGTAAACCTCCTCGACAATGCGGTAAAGTACACCCCTGACCACGGACAGATTACTGTTTCGGCGTTGGACAAAGATGATGGCATCCAGATTGAAGTATCCGATACGGGAATAGGAATTCCCCCGAAGGACCTTTCTCGGGTCTTCGAGCGTTTCTACCGGGTGGATAAGACCAGATCGAGAGAGTTAGGCGGTACCGGCCTGGGACTTTCCATTGTGAAACACATCGTAGGCGCCCATGGTGGCACCGTGAGTGCACAGAGTGAAATCGGAAAAGGCTCTCGTTTTTCCTTCACCCTCCCTAAGGCTCCGTACTCCCCCTGAATCTGCTATTGTTTTCGTCATATCAAAACGACGCAACGTGTTTGTTACGCAGGTGACGAGGAGTTGAATCCTTCTTAGTGGTGCGCTCTTTCGAGAGCAAGAGGTACTGCCGCTAGTTTGTTTCTTCCCGGAGGGGAGGAGGTTGAATGGAGGTTAGGAGTTAAGACATTCAGGTTTTCAGAAAGGCCGCTCCGGCGGACGAAACGGTGTGGAAAGGACAAGGGTTGTTTTTTGAGGAAGGTGGTGGAAAAGTGCAAAAAGGGGGGGATGTTGCAAAGAATGATCAATCTGTTTACTTGACAAGGCATATTAAAATGATTAAATTATGTGATATTACAAAAGACAAAGAGGGGGGTATGAGCATGAGAGAAAAAGTTGAGAAAGTATTAGACGAGATAAGGCCGAGCTTGCAGGCAGACGGAGGGGATGTACAGTTAGTAGATGTTACCGATGGAACGGTAAAGGTACAACTGACAGGGGCGTGTGGCTCGTGTCCCATGTCCCAGATGACACTGAAGATGGGGATAGAGAGGACTCTAAAGGCGAAAATCCCGGAGATCACTGAAGTTATTGCACTGTGATAGGTGAAAGGTACGGGTCATGGGGGAGAGATCGGGAACGATCGAACCCACTGCGCCTCGTTCAGTAAAACTCTGAACAGGGAGGTAGTTATTATGTCGACACCGAGAAAATGTCCAAATTTCTACAAATTCAACGACCTCGATGGTTTCGTTTGTAAATGCCCCAACTGCGGGAAGGATAAAGAGATTTTCGCGGATGAGTTTGACGATAAGCATGTCTGCCAGGGATGTGGTAAAGAGATCGACTTCACCGTATGTAGCATAGAAGGGCCTATAACAAAGTAAGCCTCTCATCTGGTGATAGAAGCCTAGGATTAACGGTCAGATGATCGAGATGTGCTTTCAGTAGCATAATTGGTGACTAGGCAAAAGTTTGCCGCAATTTCATGACTGGAGGTGTTTGTCATGACTACACCGAGACATTGTCCCGGCTTCGAGGATTTCAAGAACTTAAAAACATTTACCTGTAAGTGTCCCAGTTGTGGAAAAGAGAAGGAGATCTTTTCAGACGAGTTTGACAAGAAGCACGTCTGCACGGGGTGTGGTAAGGAAATCGACTTTACGAAATGCACGCTGGAAGGGACATCCTAAGAGAACTTCTTTCATAATCACTATCTGGAGATCTTCATATGGGCAACACTGGAAAAGGAGCAAGAGCACGTTTTAACCGCTTAATCAATGAGAAGAGTCCTTATTTACTCCAGCATGCCGAAATTCCGGTGGATTGGTTTCCTTGGTGTGATGAGGCTTTCGAAAGAGCAAAGCAGGAAGATAGACCCATCTTCCTGTCCATCGGGTATGCCACGTGCCACTGGTGCCATGTCATGGCACATGAGTCGTTTGAGGATGAGGAAGTTGCCCGTATACTGAACCAATCATATGTTGCAATCAAAGTAGACCGCGAGGAACGTCCGGATATCGATCAGAT
>JBDRGH010000458.1:0-8232 GCA_043818015.1 Pseudomonadota bacterium | reverse complement strand
TTTCAGGATAGACTAAATAGGCCGTTGTCAACGGCGACTTTACTGGAGTTTTCCGAATTTATAGTGAACTCCTTTGTCTCATGGCGAAATTTGCTGGAGCAGTGGGGTACCCACCTGCCTGTGCGTTGCACGCAGACAGGTCCAGGGTGAGCAGAAAGGGGAAAGCCAGCCCGAAGAGGCTGGAAGGGGAAAGTATTCCCCACCTGCGAGCCCTGAAAGGGTCACTGCGGAAGCAGTGAGCGAAGGGATAAAGGGGTTCACTTAAATAATGCCAGATTAGTAATGCCATAGGGTGTTCCGAAAATACTTTGCCAGAAACTCGGGAAACTCCTGTTATTTGTGAAGCGCTTCAACGAGGAGAGCAGGTGGTTCACTCGCCAATGCGTGCGCTGGGCATAGACAGACGTGTCATCTGCATTTTCAAATACCAATCGTATCGTCGAGTCACATACTATCACTGTTGGGGCTGAGGTCAAAATTTAGCCTTGACTAAAAGGATCTTTTGGTATACAAAACCGCTTATAGTTCTTTTCATTCTGGAAGAGAAGTTTTATTGACCACCATATCGGTAAGACTAGAATCTCTTTCTCATCCCACCTAACTAACCAGTATTCCGGGATCGATCGTATCACTTCCTAGCCATAGAAACGGGAGAATGGGGTGAGGTCTTATCGACTTTTCTCTTCAATCTATCACACTTTTTACCGAGACACTTCAAGAGACCAGTGCAGTTTTTCGCTACGTATTTCCTGAATTAGAAACTTCGGAGAGAGGAAATGTCTAAACCGACCCATTTTGATGACGAAGGAAGGTCCAAAATGGTTGACATCACTGAGAAGGATGTTACGAGACGCGAAGCGATTGCCTCTGGTACAATTTCAATGAGGCCTGAGACCTTCCAAATGATAGTCAAAAGGGAGATCAAGAAGGGGGATGTTCTAGAAATTGCTAAGATAGCAGGTATAATGGCGGCAAAAAAGACCAGCGAGTTGATTCCAATGTCCCATCCGATCAATGTTACCGCTGTCAATATCTCTTTTTATCCATATCCCTCAGAGAGTCGGATCGGAATCGAGTCAAAGGTAAGGGTTGTCAGCAAAACGGGGGTGGAGATGGAGGCCCTGACCGCTGTATCCGTGACAGCCTTGACCATCTACGATATGTGTAAATCTGTAGACCGAGGGATGGTCATTTCAGATATAAGGCTGCTTGAGAAAAGTGGGGGGAAAAGCGGCAAATATACGAACATAAAATAAGAGATAACCGGGGAGATAAGGAATGAGAGATTTGCCTGGGGAAAGTTCAGGAGATTGTCAGGAGACCTCGAAAATAAACACCCTGTTGGGAATAAACAAGGCTTTGAATTCATCGCTGGATCTAAAGGCGACGCTCAATAACATGATGAACATCCTCGCTTCACGTCTGGCCATGAATCGAGGTTCACTGGCGCTATTCGATTTTGAAACAAACGAGCTCATTACTGAGGTCGTCTACGGTACATATAAACCGGGGGCGGAAGAAGGGGATATTCATAAGAAGGTCTTTGAAGGCGGGGTACCGATAGTTATTCCCGCCTCACATAGCCCCCCCTTGTTCTTTGATGGCTCCAAGACCCTCGACATAAGAAAACCGGACATCGCCTGTTTATGTGCACCGATGAAGGTCGGAGGTACGGTTTTAGGAGTACTTACAGTAGACCGCCTTTTTGATGATAATGTGGCATGTGACCAAGATTTGAGGTTACTAGAAGGTATTGCCTCCATTATGGCCCAAACAGTCAAGACATACCAAATGGTAAGAAAGGAAAGAGAGGACCTCATAAGCGAGAATACACGCCTATGTAAAGAGCTTGAAAAAGAGAAGAAACTCACCACCAGGGATGAAGATACGCTGAAAACAAAGTCCTCAAAACACCTCTCCATAGAAAAAGTCCTGGAGAAGAAACTGGATGAGATAATAACGGTAATGGATGTAAAGACTGAAGGCAAGAGACGGTTATATGCAGATATTGTATCCAAGGTAGAGAAGACATTGATCAAATTAGCGCTTAAGAGGACAAATAATGTAAAATACGAGGCAGCTCGTTTCTTGGGCATCAATAGGAACACCTTGCACAAGAAGATAAATGATCTAAGTATCTCAGACTAAAGGGGTTCTCTGCCCGACATCCCTTTTCTCTTTTGTGAACAGGGGTTTCCTGTATCACGGTTCTCATTTACAGATCTTTAAATGTTACTGAGACATGAAGAATTTGCATTGGAGCCCATAAATAACGCAGTAGCGGAAAAGGAAATTCTTCAGTTTGAACGTAATTGAGCCTTAAATCTTAGGCATTCCTGTCCGCGTAAGAGTTGGCCCTTGGGGCCTTTATTTTTGTCCCCTGTTCTTCTGTTAGTGAGGACAGGGCTGCTAAGGTGTGATGAATTTTCAAGAGGTTATACTGTCGCTTCAAAGGTTCTGGAAGGATGTGGGTTGTGTCATTCAACAGCCATATGGTGTGGAGGTGGGTGCAGGGACATTCAATCCTGCCACTTTCCTTCGGGTGATAGGTCCTGAACCATGGAACGTAGCTTATGTTGAGCCCTCTCGCCGACCCACTGATGGCAGGTATGGAGAAAACCCCAACCGTCTCCAACACTACTACCAGCTTCAGGTAATAATGAAACCGCCTCCCACGGACATCCAACATACATACTTGAGAAGTTTAGAGGCGCTTGGCATAGATTTACTATCCCATGACATAAGGTTTGTTGAAGACGACTGGGAGTCTCCTACCCTTGGGGCATGGGGATTGGGCTGGGAGGTTTGGTTGGATGGAATGGAAATCACCCAGTTCACCTATTTTCAGCAGGCTGGCGGTATAGACCTCAAACCTATCTCCGTTGAGTTGACGTACGGGCTTGAAAGGATTGCCATGTACTTGCAAGGGGTCGATAACGTATTTAATCTGGAATGGGCAAAGGGGATACGGTACGGGGATATACATCACCAAAGCGAGGTAGAGTTCTCTTTCTATAATTTTCAGGAAGCGGACGTAGAGATGTTGTTTAAACTGTTTGATATGTATGAAAAAGAATCCATGAAATTGGTTGAGAAGGGGTTAGTATTACCGGCTTACGAGTACTGCCTAAAATGTTCTCATACGTTCAACCTGTTGGATGCACGAAAGGCTATTAGCGTAACTGAAAGAACGAGCTTCATAGGTAGAGTAAGAACCCTCGCGGGATTGTGCGCGAAGAGGTATCTCAAACAGAGGGAAGAGATTGGGTTCCCTTTGCTCAAGAAGAAATAACATGTATGACGTCCAAATTAGTTTGTCCTGAAGAATTCCCTTTTCCGCTCCGAAGCACAGGTTTTTTGACCCAAAAATCCTGTTCACCTGTCTGCGTGCCTGCCTGTGCCAGCACGGCAGACAGGCAACGCACAGGCAGATGTTCGCTCCAAAGGAAATTCTTCATTTTTCAGGATAGATAAATTGGTTATCTGATTAAGAGGATTCAAGGGGCCAAGGATTCAGGGATTCGAGTGAGGAATCCTTGAATCCTTTTCACCAACTAACTATTGATAGAGGATACGAGGGCCGGAGATATGTCTAGCGAATTACTTCTCGAAATCGGCACGGAGGAGATTCCTTCAAGGTTTATGCCCCAAGCCCTGAAGGATATGGAGAACCTTATTCTCAAAGAGCTTGAGGCCCTTAGAATCGGATTTGGACAAGTGAAAGCTCTTGGGACACCGAGAAGGCTGGTACTCCACGTTGACCATATGTCTGACAAACAAGAAGACACCTGCGTACAGATCATGGGACCGTCAAAAAGAGTTGCTTTCGATGAAAGTGGGACGCCAACAAGAGCGGCCATCGGTTTTGCGCGAGCACAAGGGGTAGATGTCGGTGACCTTGAAGAGATAAGTACCCATAAGGGAGAGTATCTGGCGGTCAAGAGAAAAGAGGGCGGCAATAACACGAAAGACGTCCTTTCATCCGTACTCCCGAGGCTCATTACCTCCATACCTTTCCCTAAGTCTATGAGATGGGGCGATTTGTCAATAAGGTTCGCTCGTCCGATCCGTTGGATCGTATGCCTATTTGGTGGTGAAGTAGTCCGGTTCAGGCTGGGTAATATTGAAAGTGGAGATCAGTGCTTTGGCCATCGCTTTATGAGGCCAGACCCATTTAGGGTCGAGGATTTTAACCAGTATATTCGAAGCCTCAGAGAAGCCTACGTAATAGTTGACCCCGTGGAGAGAAAAGGGAGGATTAGGGAAATAATCTCTCAGGCCGCCGTGGAGGTGCCGGGAAAGCTTCTAGAAGACGAGGAACTACTGGAGAACGTGACGTATCTGGTCGAGTATCCCACGGCGGTAGTCGGAAGTTTTGAAGAGGAGTTTCTGAGTCTACCAAAGGAAGTCTTAATATCTTGCATGAGGGAGCATCAGATGTACTTCTCAGTAGTCGATGACTCCGATAAACTCCTGCCATATTTTATTGCTGTCAATAATACAGTGGCAAAAGATCCAGAGGCTGTTGTTCGAGGGAACGAGAGGGTCTTGAAAGCGAGACTTTCGGACGCCCAGTTCTTCTTTGGAGAAGACCGGAAGATACCTCTTCCCGAGAGGGTTCACAGCCTCAGGGATATCGTGTTTCAATCCGAGTTGGGTACTTATCACGAAAAGGTCACGAGGGTTCAAAGGATAGCCGAATATCTAGCCTCGGAGATTAAACCCGAACTTAAAGAGGTCACAAAGAGGGCCGCCCTTCTTTGCAAAGCTGACCTGACTTCCGGAATGGTCGGAGTATTCCCGAAACTTCAGGGTGTTATGGGCAGAGAATACGCCTTGCTATCGGGTGAAAAAGTGGATGTGGCGACCGCAATCTATGAACATTACCTGCCAAGGTTTGCGGGTGATGCTATTCCGTCCGGTCATGCGGGGGCGTTTATCAGCATAGCCGATAAGCTCGATACCGTGGTGGGGTGTTTCGGGGTTGGGCTGGCTCCAACCGGGACCTCTGATCCTTACGCTCTCAGACGCCAGGCCTTAGGGATCATTAATATTATCCTGGGTAAGAAATATCCTAGGTCTTTGAGTCGATTAGTGAAAAGAACTTTGGACTACTTAAATGGCAAGATCTCCCTAGACCCAGTTAACGTTCAAGGGGATGTGGTGGAGTTCTTCAGGCTCCGTTTCCAACATCAGCTAATGGCTCAAGGATATTCTTTCGACATAATAGATGCGGTCCTCTCTCTGTATTTCGATGACATGGTCGATTCTTTCGAAAGGATAAAGGCAGTACAGGAATTGAAGAATGAACCCGATTTTAAAGCATTGGCCATCGCTTTCAAAAGGGCTTCTAATATCTTAAGCCAATCGCCTCCAGGAAACGAGGTTGACGTTTCCTTGTTCGAAGACTCGGCGGAAAACTCCCTATTTGAGGCCCATAAAGAGATCCAAGAACAGGTGGTTAAACTGGTGTCAGAAAGAAGATACCGGGAAGGGCTCCACAAAATGGTCAAACTGAGAGCAGCCGTCGATAACTTCTTCGATAGTGTCATGGTTATGGTAGAAGATGCGAAGATAAGGACAAATCGGCTTACCCTACTAGCCCAAGTTTCCGTGCTCTTCTTGAAGATCGCTGATTTTTCGAAGATTGTAACCGAATAGATTTGATGCAGGTTTCATTTTTTAATTATTTCAGCCTGAAAAATGGAAAATTTCCTTTGGAGCGAACATCTGCCTGTGCGTTGCCTGTCTGCCGTGCTGGCACAGACAGGCACGCAGACAGGTGAACAGGATTTTTGGGGTACCCGCCCGAGGCGGATCAAAAAACCTGTGCTTCGGAGCGCAAAAGGGAATTTTCCAGGACGAACGAATCAGTTTTGGATACTTAAATTCTCGATCTGCGGGAGACCTGCTGCCACGGATTGAAATCAAGTACCCGATTCTCAAGCAGATTAACCCGCACAGAACTCAACAGGAGGCATAGTAAAGTGAATAAATACGTCTATTTCTTTGGTGGTGGCAAAAGCGAAGGTAGTACTAAAATGAGAGACCTTTTGGGCGGTAAGGGTAGTGATCTCGCAGAGATGGCAAACCTCGGCATAACAGTTCCCCCTGGCTTTACCATAACCACGGAGGTTTGCACCGCATATTATGAAAACAACGGGACTTATCCGGAAGGGCTGAAACCTCAGGTCGAAGAGAACTTATCCAATGTCGAGACTGCTCTCGGGGCAAAATTTGGTGACGCGGAAAACCCCCTCCTGCTATCGGTGAGATCCGGGGCTCGAGTGTCCATGCCGGGCATGATGGATACGGTGCTGAATCTCGGACTGAATGACATAACGGTCAAGGGGCTCGTCAAGCAATCCAATAATGAGAGGTTTGCCTATGACTGCTACCGTAGGTTTGTTCAGATGTACGGCGACGTGGTACTGGGTCTGAAACCTACAGAGAAGGAAGAGAGGGATCCCTTTGAAGTAATCCTGGAAGAAAAGAAGGAGACGAAGGGCGTTAGCCTTGATACTGAGTTAAGTTCTGATGATCTTAAAGAATTAGTAGGTGCGTTTAAGCTTGAAATCAAAAGGAGACTCGGGATTGACTTTCCCGACGACCCTATGGACCAGTTATGGGGGGCGCTTGGAGCGGTATTCAGTTCATGGAACAACCCCCGGGCAATTGCCTATCGGGAACTCAACAACATACCCGGACATTGGGGAACAGCGGTAAATGTACAGGCTATGGTCTTCGGGAATATGGGTGAAGATAGTGGCACAGGGGTAGCCTTTACCCGTGATCCTGCTACAGGGGCCAATGCCTTTTATGGAGAGTACCTTCTGAATGCCCAGGGAGAAGATGTGGTGGCAGGCATTCGTACTCCGAGACCCATCAACATACTCCAAAAGGGAGAAAGCTCTCTGCCTTCTCTCGAAGAAGAAATGCCTGATATTTACAGGCAACTGGTTGATATTAGGGGTAAATTGGAGGGACATTTCAGAGACATACAGGATATTGAGTTTACCATTCAGAAAGGGAAACTCTGGATGCTGCAAACGCGTTCTGGAAAACGTACCGGTTTTGCTGCGCTCCGGATAGCAGTAGAAATGGTGAGGGAGGGGCTGATCAAGAAAGAGGAAGCGATCATGAGAGTGGAACCTGAGCAGTTGAACCAGTTGCTAAGGCCAGTCTTTGATCCGGATGAGAAGAGGAAGGCCGGAGGCGAAGGGAGGTTTCTGGCCAAAGGATTAAATGCAGGTCCTGGGGCCGCGTCTGGAAAGGTTGTATTCACTGCCAAAGAAGCAGAAGAGCTTGCCAGGAAAGGCGAGGACGATATCATACTGGTAAGGATTGAGACGTCGCCCGAGGATATCAGGGGGATGAACGCAGCCAAGGGTATCTTAACTGCCAGAGGTGGAATGACATCCCATGCTGCCTTGGTCGCCAGACAGATGGGAAAGGTATGCGTGGCCGGCTGCGGGGCATTAGAGATTAATTATACCACACAACAGATGAAGGTTGGAACCCATACCATAAAAAAAGGTGACTCTATCTCTATCGATGGCACTCTTGGTGAGGTGTTTCTCGGTCAAATTCGCACAATCCCGTCAGAGACCCTACGGGTACTACTAGATGAAACGCTGAAACCGGAAGACTCGCAAACGTATCAGATATATGCTGAGATAATATCTTGGGCTGATGAGATGAGGACCCTCGGGGTACGTACCAACGCCGATAGACCTGATCAGGTAGCCACTGCCATAAGGTTCGGTGCCGAAGGCATAGGACTGTGCAGAACTGAACACATGTTCTTTGAAGGAGATCGTATAGACTCGGTTCGAGAGATGATCCTGGCAGACGACAGGGCAGGAAGGGAAAAGGCTCTATCCAAACTGATGCCGATGCAAAGAGATGACTTCGTGGGCATCTTCAGGCTCATGAACGGGATGCCAGCTACCATCCGAACCCTCGATCCCCCCCTCCATGAATTCCTTCCCAGCGATCCTAAAGAAGTCGATGCGCTGGCCGACAAAATGGGTATCTCCACGGAAGACTTGGCATCAAAGATAGCAAGCCTCCATGAGACCAACCCGATGCTTGGTCATAGGGGATGCCGTCTGGGGATAGTGTATCCCGAGATCACTGAGATGCAAGCAAGGGCAATATTTGAGGCAGCATGCCAGGTAGCGAAAGAGGGCATTAAAGTTGTTCCGGAGGTGATGATTCCGCTTGTGGGAC
>JBDRGH010000457.1:0-6611 GCA_043818015.1 Pseudomonadota bacterium | reverse complement strand
AGGACCGAGGGTAGGGGGGAATGCATATGCCAATATACGAATACCAATGTAACGAGTGTCAACGAATGATGAGCTTTCTGGTATTGAAATCTTCGGAGAGGGCCGCATTGAAGTGTAAGAGTTGCGGAAGCGAGGACTTGAAGCGACTACTGTCCAGATTTGCATATCACAAGTCGGAAGGTGATAGGTTGTCAGAATTAGACACCAGCAACCCCCGCGGGGACGAGTTCTACAAGGACTCCCGCAACGTCGGCCTGTGGGCTAAGAAGAGGGCCCAGGAATTGGGGGCGGATCTTGGACCAGAATTTGACGAGGTGGTAGATAGGGCCCGAACGGGTAAGATCCTGGAAGACTACGACCTGTAAGGCTGAATGAAAAGAGACCATTTTGTTCTTGTCACCGGCAGTTAGAAGGTGGGGGAGATTGAATCCAAAAGTTACCCGTAGCCTTTAAAATGCCGTTTTTTTTGTGTTTACAGGCTTCCCGCCTCTGGTAGGTGAAGCATCCGAACTTTCTCCACTATAGAGGCTTCGATGGGTTTCCTGAGAAATTCGAGAGGTTTGGGACATCGTTTCTCAAAAGTGTCAAATCCGTAAATTCCCATTGAGCGATATTCTTTCCGATTCATCATAGTTTCTAAGACGTTTCACAGCAAATGGGGGTGACCCCCGTACCAAACCGCATATGTCTGAAAATAGAAGAATAGCAAAGGCAGCAGGGGTGGTAGGTGCCTCTACCTTTTTGAGCAGGATTTTGGGTTTCATCAGGGATGTGGTCATTGCCAATCACTTTGGCGCAGCGTTATCTGCAGACGCCTTCTTTGTGGCCTTTCGAATACCCAACCTCCTCAGAAGGTTAGTTGCCGAAGGAGCGTTAACCGTATCCTTTATCCCGGTTTTTACCGAGTACTTGACGAGAAAGTCCAGGGGGGATGCCCTTGAGCTGGCGAACATAGCCTTTACGATCCTTTCAATGATCCTCGTACTTATATCGTTACTGGGCATAATCCTATCTCCTTTGATCATCTGGGTTATAGCCCCTGGATTCAGCCATACATTTGAAAAGCACGAGCTAACCGTCCTTCTCCTTCGTATAATGTTCCCGTACATCTTTTTTATCGGGCTTACCGCCCTTTGCATGGGAATACTAAACTCGTTAAGACATTTTGCTGCACCTGCCCTATCCCCGGTTTTACTCAATATTTCTATGATCATAGGCGTCTTGTACTTTTCGAGGTATTTTGATCGACCTGTACTCAGCCTGGCTATTGGAGTGATCGTCGGAGGACTTTTCCAGATCATCTTCCAGTTTCCATTTTTGAGAAACAGGGGGGTCAGGTTACGATTGAATTTTGACTTCTCTCACCCTGCTATAAAGAGGATTGGCCTCCTTATGTTTCCCGCTGTCTTTGGGGCAGCAGTATACCAGTTTAACATCTTTGTCAGTACCCTTATTGCCTCTTTCCTTCCAGAAGGGAGCATATCATACCTTTACTACGCCGACAGGCTTATCGAATTTCCCCTTGGAATATTTGCAGTAGCGATAGGAACGGCCGTGTTACCCACTATGTCAAAGCATGCAGCAAGAAGGAACTTTGAGGACTTACGGAATGACCTCTCCTTTGCTTTGAGATTGGTGTTCTTTGTGACCATCCCCGCAATGGTTGGATTGATCGTCTTGAGGGTCCCTATCATCAGTGTCCTTTTTCAAAGGGGCGAATTCGACCACCAGACTACTTTATTAACCGCAGAGGCCCTTCTCTATTATTCCGTTGGTCTGTGGGCAATTGCTGGGGTAAGGATTATTGTTCCGACATTCTATTCCCTGCAGGATACCAAGACACCGGTAAAGGTAGCGATACTCGCCCTTTTTGTTGATATCATCCTGAGCATCATTCTGGCATTCCCTTTAGGGCTAAGACATGGAGGCCTGGCCCTGGCCACGTCTATTTCTTCTACCATAAACATGGTAGTACTATTGATGATCTTGAGGAAGAGGCTCGGTGACGTGGGGGGAAAGAAAATCCTTTTGTCAGTCTCCAAAATTTCTCTATCTTCAGCGGTAATGGGTATTGTAGTTTACTTCTTTTGTTTCAAGGTGCCGTGGATTACAGTGTCGGAAATTAGGGGGGAAATCCTTGCCCTGGGTGGCAGCATTGTATTAGGGGTCGCTGTCTTCTTCTTGTTTTCATACCTGCTGAGAACTCAGGAATCGTATGCCTTTGTTACCATAATACGAGAGAGGCTGAGCAGAAACAGAAAGGCGTAAGTCGGTCGCGAAGCCCCAAAGTTGAGCACAGAGTATTCGGAAGTTTGTAAAAAGAATTGACCTGGTTTTCTTCTTGATTGTGAGTTTTGACTCATAACTTCTCTCTGAATTTTAAGGGGTTCTTGAAATCTTCAGGCGTTGACTTAGTATGATTTATTCTATATTCAAGACCGAGTTTGGGTGGTGTGGTATTGTAGGGAAGCAGGGAAGACTAGTGGAGATAATCCCTTTTTTGCTCACAGACGAATCGGTCTATTCTTCTATAGCTTCAAAATATCCAGACAGTGCTTCTTCCCCAGGTTGTTTCGAGGCTGTAGGGAATGCGATTACGAGATACCTTCGAGGAGTGATGGTCGATTTTGAATTTTCGCTAGACCTCTCTCACCATACTGAGTTTCAAAGAAGAGTTTGGGAGGTAACAAGATCCATCCCCTACGGAGAGATACGGACCTATGGGTGGGTTAGCAAAAAGCTTGGTAGCCCCAAGTCCTTTAGGGCGGTGGGGACTGCTCTGGCCCAAAATCCATTACCGATAGTCATACCCTGTCACCGTGTCGTGAGAAGCAACGGCGAGTTAGGAGGGTATTCGGCGGCGGGGGGAATAAATCTTAAGGCTAGATTATTGAAAATGGAAGGCCACAAACTTGATTCTAGAGGAAGGGTAAGGGTAAGGGAAAGGGAAAGGGAAAGGTTGTAAGGGTACCCGACTGCTCCAGCACATTTCGCCATGAGACAAAGGAGTTCACTATAAATTCGGGAAACTCCAGTTCAATCATTGCTTGACCAAAGGTGTTAGATTAGTTATTATGATGCGAATGGAAAACTTAATCGAAAACTACTCAGTATATCTAAAAGTAGAGAAGAATGTATCACAGCATACGTACCGTAATTACTTGAGTGATCTAAAAGAGTTCTTTGCCTTCCTCGTAGATCAAAAGCTCTGTATGAAGGATCATACGGAAGAGATAGATGTGACAAAGATCGACAATATTGTCATACGGGCCTATTTAAGAGAACTATATAAGAAGAACAAAAAAAGCTCTATTGCCAGAAAACTCGCTTCCCTCAGGTCCTTTTTTAGATTCTTGGTGAGGGAACAAGGATTGTCCATGAACCCGGCTGCCATGGTCTTTACCCCCAAACAGGAAAAACACATTCCTACCTTCTTGTCGGTGGATGATATATTCAGACTGGTTGAGAAGCCAGCCGAATCCAGTATCTTGGGGCGTAGAGATAGGGCAATATTGGAAGTCTTGTACTCATGTGGCATTAGGGTAAGTGAGTTGGTCGGTCTCAATACGGATGATTTCGACTTCAATCTGGGTATCGTTAAGGTGAGAGGGAAGGGGAGGAGAGAGAGGATTGTTCCGATCGGTGGCAAAGCAATAGATGCCCTGAAAAATTACCTTGAGGGTGTAGAGGAGTTGAGGGGAAAGGCTTCCCAAAGGGGATTAGAAAATCCAGTTTTCCTTAATTTCAGAGGTGAAAGGTTGAGTTCAAGGAGCGTTGCCCGAATAGTTAAGAAGTACATCCTTCAATGCGGTATAATGAGAGATATTAGTCCCCACTCAATCCGCCACAGCTTCGCCACCCATCTCTTGGATGCAGGGGCGGATTTACGATCAATTCAGGAGTTGCTGGGGCATAAGAGCCTTGCAACCACCCAAAAATATACGCATATAAGTATTGACAAATTGATGGAGGTTTATGATAAAGCACACCCCAGAGTAAGGTCGGGTAGCTAATAGAAGGATGCGTCATGCTTAAAGGGACTACCATTTTATGTGTCAGACAAAAAGGAAAAGTTGCCCTAGGTGGTGATGGACAGGTAACTTTTAGCGATACCATTATGAAACATGGTGCAAAGAAGGTTAGACGCCTATACAATGGCACTGTTCTTGCCGGGTTTGCCGGAGCAACTGCGGATGCCTTTACCCTGTTTGAGAAGTTCGAGGGAAAACTGGAACAGTATCATGGTAATTTGACCAGGGCAGCTGTGGAGCTAGCTAAAGATTGGCGGACAGATAAGATACTTCGCAGACTGGAAGCGCTGCTCATCGTTGTCGACAAGGAGTATACCCTTCTTATATCCGGTAATGGTGATGTCATTGAGCCTGATGAGGGAGCAATTGCCGTAGGTTCTGGAGGAGCTTATGCCCTGGCGTCTGCAAAGGCCCTCATGAAGTATACTGACCTGGATGCAAGAAGTATAGTTGAAGAGTCCATGAAGATAGCAGCGGATATCTGTGTATACACGAATGATAGGATTTCTATAGAGGAACTATAACCGATATGTGGCTACGTGCTTATCTTGGGGAGGACTGATGTCGATTTTTACACCGAGAGAGATTGTTGGTGAATTGGATAAGTATGTAATAGGGCAGAAGAATGGAAAGAGGGCAGTGGCTATCGCTTTAAGGAACAGGTGGAGAAGACAGCAGGTTCCAGAAAATCTCAGGGATGAAATTGCCCCCAAGAATATTATTATGATCGGACCCACAGGGGTTGGCAAAACGGAAATAGCCAGAAGGCTCGCTAAACTCGCCCAGTCACCCTTTCTGAAGATCGAGGCGTCCAAGTTCACGGAAGTTGGATACGTTGGAAGAGACGTGGAATCTATGATTCGCGACCTTACAGAGCTAGCAGTTAGTATGGTAAAGCGTGAAGAAGCAGAGAAGGTTCGCGACAAGGCCAAGGAGATGGCTGAGGAAAGGGTTCTAGACCTTTTACTACCTCCCCAAAGGGGAAGGAAAGGTGACGGAGACGAATTCGCAACTGGCGCAGACAACGGAGGCAGAACCGACGAAGGTGGTACCAGGGAGAAACTAAGGGGGTTACTGCGGAAGGGTAAGCTGGATGATAGGGTTGTGGATTTAGAAGTTAGTCAGAGGAATATTCCTGTCATAGAAGTCTTTTCTGCATACGGTATGGAAGAGATGGATATAAACCTTAAGGATGTTTTCAGCAACCTTTTCCCTGAGAAGAGAAAGAAGACAAAGGTAAAGATCCCGGATGCGTTGAATATCCTTTCCCAAGAAGAGGAGCAAAAGCTAATCGATATGGATACTGTTACCAACCTTGCCATAAAGAGAGTGGAACAATCAGGTATAATCTTTGTGGATGAGATTGACAAGATTGCCGGCAGGGAGTCAGGCCATGGCCCTGATGTTTCCCGGGAAGGGGTCCAGAGGGATATTTTGCCCATTGTAGAGGGGACAACGGTAGCCACCAAGTATGGAATGGTAAGGACTGATCACATATTGTTCATCGCTGCGGGGGCTTTCCATATTTCAAAACCTTCGGATCTCATTCCGGAGCTTCAGGGACGATTCCCAATACGGGTGGAGTTGAATTCCCTTGGTAAAGAGGAATTCATTAGGATTCTAACTGAACCTGAAAATGCGTTGATAAAGCAATATATTGCCTTACTGAAGACTGAAAATATAGACATAGTATTTAAAGAGGATGCTATCGCTGAGATCGCTGAGATCGCAACCTTGGTTAACGAAAGGACAGAGAACATTGGCGCCAGAAGGCTGCATACGATTATGGAGAAACTCTTGGATGAAATCTCCTTTAATGCCCCAGATTTAAAGGAAGAAAGAATGGTCATAGATGCTGATTATGTTAAGGAAAAGTTGTTAGATTTCGTTAAGGATGAGGATCTGAGCAGATATATTCTCTAAGATTACCGGCGACCAGCCGGTTGTCGGTACGTGGTGGTTACTTATGGAAAGACTGATAGATAAAGCAGAGGTATTAATAGAGGCCCTTCCGTATATCAAAAGGTTTTATAACAAGACTATTGTCATAAAGTACGGTGGCCATGCCATGGTTGACAGCGACCTTAAGGTAAGTTTTGCCCTTGATATCATTCTGATGAAGTACGTAGGATTTAATCCGGTTATCGTTCACGGTGGAGGTCCCCAGATCGGTAGTGTTCTTGAGAAGATGGGCAAATCCTCGAAATTTATTGATGGTATGAGGGTTACTGATCCGGAGACAATGGATGTAGTGGAGATGGTATTGGTGGGGAAAATAAATAAAGAGATCGTAGGATTAATCAATCATCACGGCGGCAGAGCTGTTGGGCTAAGTGGTAAAGATGGCGGACTGATCAGGGCCAAAAAGTTGGACATAATAAGACCAAAGGACGGGGCAGGGGCCCCTGAGATCATAGACATAGGTATGGTTGGGGAAGTTGAATTCGTTGACCCCAGCATTATTGAAGTCCTCGATAAGAATAAATTTGTTCCCGTTGTTGCGCCGATAGGGATGGGGGATAAGGGAGAAACGTACAACATTAATGCTGACCTGGTAGCAGGAAAGATCGCTTGTGCTCT
>JBDRGH010000456.1:0-2307 GCA_043818015.1 Pseudomonadota bacterium | reverse complement strand
TGCACAGCTGTCTTTGGATGATAAATATCAATCATCTCTATATGAGGTGATTTCTTCAGACCCTTTGGCAAAGCCTTTGCAAGAAATGTTCTTTCGAGTTCAATCATTACGTTTTATTAGAGTCTTTCTCTTTAAGTTTTTTTCTTTACTTCTTGAAAACAATGTAGTCCCACAGGTTCTCGTAGACGCAGTACTTGAATTCCTTTCCAAGAAAATGTGTTTCATGGCACCAGAACGGAAGCAGTGTTACCATCACCGAAGCGAATATGACAAGAATTATCCATGCATAAGGCTTCTTCCGCGATTCAGTGTGATATATTATCAGGAACCTGCTGGATGCAAGGAAGAACCCAGCAATACCAATGATTAAAGATGAAATGAAACCGAGAAAGTTCATGCTTGTCCAGAATATATGCATTGACACAGCTATCAATCCGAGACCTGTGGCGAAACTTGAGAAAAGGATTTTTTCATCCATTAACAGTATTTGCCGCCCGGTTTTAATCCATTTTACTTTTTACCCATTCTATGGCGTCCCTGAGGTCTTTGGTCACGTAGTCAGTGAAAGAAAAATTCTGGCCTTCAGTCAGGTCAGTGGGAACGGCTATGCATATCAGTCCGGCGTCCTTCGCTGACATTGCTCCTCCGATGGTGTCCTCGAATGCCACGCATTTTCCAGGCTCAATTCCTATCAGTTTGCATGCTTTCAAATATGTCTCCGGATGCGGCTTACCGTTCTTCACGTCACTCCTTGTGACAACAGCATCGAACATATCTTTGAGCCCTGTGCGCGTGAGCTTCGGCGTGACTTGTTCTATTGGTGCACCTGTGGCCACTGCAACAGGAATACTCCTTTCCCTGAAGAAACCGACAGCCTCCATTGCAAATGGCATAAGCTCGATAGACCTGCTGTTGAGCCATTCTATCAGTAGTTTCTCTTTCCTCATCTTCAGCGTGCCTGGCTCAACGTCAAGGCCGTGGTCCTCTATAAGCTCCCTGTCGACAATGGTACCGGTCTTCCCGGCATATTTGAAGTATTTCTTCTTATCGAGCACCACCTCGATATCCCTGAGAACCTCTGCCCAGCCCTCAAATTGGAGTTTCTCTGTGTCTGTCAGAGTTCCGTCCAGATCGAAAACAGCACCTTCTATCCTCATGTTCATTGTCTGTTATTGGAAAATAAAAAAGCCGCGGCTAAGCTCAATTAATCTTTAAGAAAAAAAGATGATTTGGCGATACGTCACTTTAACCAGGGTCTGTTGGGCTTTTAGTAACCGTGGACTGAATATCTCGTTACCTTGATACTTACATCCCGGTCCTATCAAACCGGTCGTCTACCGGACCCTCCTTCCCGCTATGAAAGTCACCAAACACTTTGGGAAACGACGAACTCTTTTCAGGAGAGGCTTCGAGCTTAGATGCTTTCAGCTCTTATCCTCAATGGCATAGCTACTCAGCAATGCATACACAACTGATCCACCAGAGGCCACAACGCGCCGTTCCTTTCGTACTTGACGCATTTTCCCCTCAGTTCGTCAACACATTTAGTAGATATAGACCGTACTGGCTCGCACCGTACTTAACCCAGCTAACGTGGCTCTTTGATGGGTGAACACCCCCACCCTTGGAAGCTGCTGCACTTCCAGGAGGAGCCGAGCCGACGGCGGAGAAGCAACGCGCGGGGTCGATATGAACTCTTGCCCGCCACCACTCCATTATCCCCGAGGTAGCTTTTTTGACACACCTGGCCCCCAATAGTGAGGACACAGGGGATCGCTAGGCCACGCTTTCGCGCCAGGTTCCCTTTTTGTCAAGGAACCTGTCAGGCTGGCTTTTGCCCTTACACTCTTCTCATGATTTCTGACCATGATGAGCCAACCATAGGGCGCCTCTGATCCTTTATCAGAGGCGTACCGCCCCAGTCAAACTGCCCGCCTGATGGTGTCCCCCGAAGGGTAAAGCAGTATAGTAACCATAGGATGGTGTTACATTGTCGCTTCATATGCTCCCGAAAGAACATACACAACGCTCCCATCTACACTATGCAATGGTCACCATACCACAACATCAAGTTGCAGTAAAGTTCTACGGGGTCTTCTCATCCCACTAAATGTCTCCTGCTTATGCACAGGAAAAGTTATTTCACTGGGAATCTGTTTGGGACAGCGGTGATCTCGTTAAGCCATTCATGCAGGCCGACAATTAATCGGCAAGGGATTACGCTCAATTCTGTTACTTTAGTGACCTCCACCGCGGAGGCGGGTTGACATTTCTGACAACCTCCTCATATCGCTATGAGGTTCGGAC
>JBDRGH010000455.1:0-2000 GCA_043818015.1 Pseudomonadota bacterium | reverse complement strand
ACTTAAAAATTCCCATTTACCTTGCTTCAATAATAAGTCAAACTCTTGCCACGAAGCGTCTCTTTTCTGCTTGTCGTTATGCGGAATACGTTTATAAGAAACCCATTCAAAAAGAGCCCTCGATACGATTGTAACTTCTGAATCATTTTTGACAGTAATATTTCTCTTTATGTAATCCCTAACATTGACCTGCCCCCCGAAAAGGAGTCCAGTTATAATGTTAGTAAAATGGGACAAAAAAGGGGGGATAGATGGTCAGAAAAACCTATACTCCGGAACAGATCATCAACAAACTAAGGGAAGCAGAGATTCATCTCAGTCAGGGAGCCAGTATCGCCGAAACCAGCAGGAAGCTTGGCATTACCGAGCAGACCTACTACCGCTGGCGTAAAGAGTATGGAGGCATGAGGGTAGAACAGGCTAAGAGGCTCAAGGAGATGGAGAAAGAGAATGCACGATTAAAGAAGCTGGTAGCCAATCTGTCACTGGATAACGCGATACTGAAGGAGGCAGCGGAGGGAAACTTCTAAGCCCGTCGAAGAGGCGCAAGATAGTTATTCAGGTCCAGGAGAAGCTTGGTATTTCACAGAGACGGGCATGTACAGTACTCGGTCAGGTCAGGAAGACACAACGGTATCTACTATGTATAACGGATGAGGAAGTGAGGTTGGTGGAACGTATTATTGCCCTGGCAACACAGTATGGCAGATACGGGTACCGGAGGATCACGGCCATGCTGAAGCAGGAAGGCTGGCAGGTGAATCATAAGAGAGTAGAGAGAATCTGGAGAAGAGAAGGTTTGAAAGTACCTCAGAAGCAGCCAAAGAGAGGAAGGTTATGGCTTAATGATGGATCTTGCATCAGGTTAAGACCTGAGTTTAAGGATCATGTTTGGAGTTATGATTTTGTGATGGCCAGGGCAGCTGATGGACGAGCATTTCGCATACTCAATATTATCGATGAATACACCAGGGAATGCCTGGCGATACTAGTAAAGAAACGTATTACTTCACAGGATGTAATTGATCAGCTGTTTGAGCTAATCATCTTCAGGGGTATACCGGAGCACATCAGATCGGATAATGGGCCTGAGTTTACGGCTAAGGCAGTAAGAGGCTGGTTCAACCGGCTAGGAGTGAAGACGCTGTATATTGAGCCGGGGAGTCCCTGGGAGAACGGTTATATCGAGTCGTTCAATGGGAAGTTGAGAGACGAGCTGTTGAATCGGGAGGTGTTTACCACTTTAACTGAAGCGAAGGTATTGATTGAGCAGTGGAGAAGGGAGTACAATCAGATACGTCCTCATAGTTCGCTGGGTTACCGACCACCTGCTCCTGAGGCTAGAATGCCGGTAACTCTAACTTAAGAAGTGGTATCCTTCATGGGGGCAGGTCAGTACTGCTTTTTTTAGTGTCAACGGACTATATGACCAGGAAGGAGTAATGAAAAGTGGCAACGGAATCTGGATATGCTGGGAAGATTTTAAAGGTAGATTTGTCCACAGGAAAAATAAACTATGTACCTACAGCATATTATGCTGATAAGTTTATTGGGGGAAGGGGCATCGCCACCAAAATATACTGGGACGAAGTCCCACCAAATACCAAGGCTTTCGATGCTGAAAATATGTTAATATTTGTTACCGGGCCCCTGGCGGGTTTTCCCAGTCTGGCCGGCTCGAGGCTACAGATATGCGGAAAATCTCCCGCCACCACCCCTGAACTATTCTGCTACGCCGACATAGGGGGCAGCTGGGGGGCCGAGCTTAAATTCTCCGGTCGTGATGGCATCGTGATTCAGGGTAAGTCAGACAAACCCGTCTATCTTTTTCTACAGGATGATACGGTTGAAATAAAGGATGCCTCCTCTCTCTGGGGTAAAAACTCTGTTGAGACGAGAGAGATTCTGAAGAAAGAACTCGGCAACTCGGTAAAGGTCTTATCCGCCGGTATTGCCGGCGAAAACATGGTACCTTTTGCTACCGTCCTCTCCGAGGATGA
>JBDRGH010000454.1:0-2595 GCA_043818015.1 Pseudomonadota bacterium | reverse complement strand
AAGCCCCCACTATCCCTGCCAGTATAATCCTGGGCAGGCGAACATGGACTACGATGACCTTATCGCTCTCTGTCCATCCATGAGGCGGGTCACCTACTCCTCCAAGTATCCCTCTTAATATCTTCATCAAGCCTATATCAGCAGCTCCCAGTGAGATGGAAACTATCGCAACGATGACAAAAACAAAGACAAGAGCTACAGATACCAGTACTACCTTCCGAAGATTTACCACCATCTCTAACTACCTTGATCTGGTTAGTTCACACTGAATTTCGGTAATGCCTTGACATCTTCAAAAACTACGCTTGTTCAACCCTCTCAATTTAATTAATTCACCCTGAAAAATGAAAAATTTCCTTTGGAGCGAACATCTGCCTGTGCGTTGCCTGTCTGCCGTGCTGGCACAGGCAGGCACGCAGACAGGTGAACAGGAGTTTTGGGGTACCCATCTTGACGAAGCGGAAGCTGAGTCCCGCCGGTGGCGGGATCTGAGCCCGAAAGGCGAGTTTCTGAAAATGCCTGAAGTGAGTCATAGATGGGTCAAAAAACCTGTGCTTCGGATCGGAAAAGGGAATTTCTCAGGAGGAACTAATTAAACAATTCTGGATGAATCAGCCTTGCCAGCTTTTCCAATCCGTCGATAATCCGAGGAGACGGGTGATCAATCAGATCCGAGTCGATGACATAAATCCTCCCATTCTTGACCGCGGGAATGTTCTTCCACTTCATCCACTCTTCCTTCTTTCGGGCAAAGCCACCGCCTCTGTGCATGGAGGATATGATGATGATATCGGGCGACTTGAGCAATATCGTCTCCATGCTGTACTTGGGGTATTTGACCTGTTCTTCTCCTGATATATTCAACCCGCCTGCCATCCTTATCAAATCATTGTGAAATGTATATCTGCCAACTGTTACCACCGGGTTGATACCAATCTGGAAGAAAACCCTTGGTTTTCCTATCCCTTTCGTACGACTCTCTATATAATTCACCCTGCTCCTCAATTCGTCAACCAGTCTGTTGGCGCTTTCCACGCAACCCGTTATCTTCCCTATATTCTTAATGGTGTCAAAGATATCCTGTACATACCTCGGATTCACCGCATATACACCGTACCCCAATCTTTCCAGCGCGTCGATGGATTGTTTCTTATTCCCGTCCGCTATACCTATAATCAAATCAGGTCTCAATGAGATGATCTTTTCTATATTCAGGTTTATGTAACTTCCCACCTTCGGCTTCGTCTTTGCTGCATCCGGGTAGTCACTGAATTCTGTAACCCCCACAATTCTCTCGCCCAGGTTCAAAAAATAAAGAGTCTCCGTAATGCTGGGAGCAAGCGACACAATTCTTTCGGGGAAGGATGGTATATCTACCTTCCTTCCCATCTCATCCACGTAGGTTGCCTCGAAAGCAACAGCAACATTCACGAGAACGAGAATGCATGTTAATACGGACGTGATTACTGGCTTCATTTCACGAGACCTTTGAAACTGTGCTTGTTTTGAAAAAGTATCCCTGAGAGCGAATTCATAGATTTTTCGGGGGACCCACCTTAGCGAGCGAAATTTAGAAAATTCACATGTTTGACCCGCCAGAGGCGGGGAGTTTGTGAATTTTCAATGGAGCGAGCTTGGATGGGTCGAAAAATGGATGTTGAAGCGAAAAGGGATACTTTTTCAATGCTCTCATCACTTTATTAAAAAGCAACAAAAAAACCCTTAAATCCTTTTGGACTTAAGGGTTGCACCCAGTTTCCTTCACCCTTCTTTCCTCGAAGAAGAGGCCAGTCCTTATATAGGCAGGTCTTCTGACTCTCAGATCTCTCTACTCCCCACGCCTTCCCATCCTGATCAATCAGAACAGTGGCTTTCAGTTAGTCAATGATAGCTACCAATAGCCTGCAGCTGGTCATCGTAACTAACCTGTGGGTTTCGTCCCTGATCACAGCGGCTGGACCGTCCCCGTTTGTAAAGAGGTTCCCTATTAAACCCTCAAAGAGGGTACCTATATACCAGTCTACCTCAGTTGTCTTTGGAGTTCTTCTATCAGAATTCTTCAAGGAAGTCAACAAATTTAAAACCACGAATCTCTTTCGCAGATTTTATTTCTGAGGTTGCCCCATGTGTACCTCTATACCCCACCACTGCTCCCCTTCAGATTTCTGCGAATCTTTTTCATCAGGAGTTCTCCAGCCACACCAGCTAAACCACAAATGATCTATACTCTTATACACAGAATCGTGCTTCCAAAACTCGGATTTCTGACCCAAGGTACCGCATCCTGATAAAAACATGACCAAAGATACCGAAACAAACAGTTTCTTCATTTCGCCCTCCTCAAGAATTTCGTCATATACACGATACTGACCGTAACTGCGTCAAGAGAATTCTCCTTCTGGAGTTTACCTAATTTATAGTGAATTCCTTTGTCTCTTGGCGAAATTTGCTGGAGCAGTGGGGTACCCACCTGCCTGTGCGTTGCACGCAGACAGGTCGAGGGTGAGCAGGAAGGGGAAAGCCAGCCCGAAGAGGCTGGAAGGGGAAAGTATTCCCCACCTGCGAGCCCCGAAAGGGTCACTGCGGAAGCACTGA
>JBDRGH010000453.1:0-4492 GCA_043818015.1 Pseudomonadota bacterium | reverse complement strand
TACACCTCAAGAAAGACAGAGACGGGCTAAAATCGGCCATGAATAGATTAATAGAACTCAACTCCTTGTCTGATGCGAATATAAGGCTTACCGTTTCCAGGGGGATCCATACGGGTACCCTGACTTTTGATGGCAAATACGATCCCACCATTGTCATTGTTACAAAAGAGCTTGTCCCATATCCGCAAGATTACTATACTCAAGGCGCTAAGGTAATAATATCGGGTATCAGACAGAATTCCTTTTCTCCCCTATCCTGCCATAAATCCTTGAACTACTTTAATAACATCCTGGCCAAGGAGGAAGCGAGGTTAAAAGGAGCGTTCGAGGCGATCCTCTTGAATTCTGAGGGAGAGGTGGCTGAGGGTGCTACGAGTAATATCTTCATAATAACGTCTGGGCAGGTTCTGACTCCACCTGTATCCAGCCATATACTGCCCGGGATAACGAGGGAAACAGTGCTCGGTATTCTTCCTAAGTTGAAGCTCAAGGCGCATAAGAGGAGAATTGCTCGGGAAGAACTATTCGCCTCCGATGAGATATTCTTGACCAATTCCATAATGGAGGTAATGCCCGTTGTTGAGGTAGATGGTGAAAGGATAGGTGATGGGAAGCCCGGGTCTACCTGTAAAAAGGTAGCTGAGGCTTACAGGGAGTTGGCACGATAGTCTTTATCGAAGATCTTCCCTATCCAAGAAACAACCCTGCGGCAACCAGCACGGGCGTTGCGATGTTTATAATCACGTTCAGGTTCAGATAGGGTGTTAACCTTTTTATATCTTCGGTGTAGCGAAATGCACCGACAGAGGCGGGCACAGCGATGACAATGGTGGCAAGCCCTATGAGACTGGCCTTGGGCAAATAGTGAAGGTAAACGCCGAAGATGATGGATAGATAGGCTAATAAGAGAAAGAAACCGTAGATAAGACTGCTCGTTTGCTTACCAAGGACAATCGGAAGGTGTCTCCTCCCTATGGTTTGATCTGCCTCAGCATCTGGGAACTGGTTCAAAAGCAAGAGGTCGCTTACCAAAAAGAATGGCACGAGTGAGGCAATAAAGGCTGTCCAAGAGTATTCACCGGTAAGGACAAAATCGGTACCCATGACCATAAGCGTCCCGAAGCCCAACCCGGGAGCAATCAGGCACAAGATTGGGTAACGAGTGAGCCAGACGGTATAGGTAAATATGATTACGAGTCCGACAGCACCCAGTGGCAGAAGGGATAACCCCCTGACATAGAGGAAGTATAGGCCGACCAGGCCTGTGATAGCAAAAGTTACTAGACCCGTGGCAAGAGCGGAGCGCGCCATGTCGGGTCTTGCAGGCAAGGTACCGCTCCCTCCGCTGAAGGGAGTTCGCTCCGTCTTGAAGTCCAAACCGCTCTTAAAATCAAAGTATTCATTGAGCGCGTTGACACTGATATGGGCAGAAAGAGCCCCAATCAGGGCTAAAACAAGGTAGAAGATGCTTATCTCATGAGACCTCCAAATCGCTGTTCCAAATCCCAGTAAGACGCAGGCTGGCGGTAAGACTAGAAACGGGATGCGCATTGGCCCAAGCAGGTATCTCAACTCCTTCATAATTATTCTTTTCTCCTCACGGTTAGCGTAATGATATTGTTGTCCGCTTCGTGTTTGAATGATCGTCTCAAAGATGCCGGGAATCTGGCGAAGGTTTTCAAAGCTCAAATTAACAGAAAAAGACTGACGTATCAACGAAATTATTACAGGAGTTTCCTGTAGTTTTAGAGAAGCATTTTCCCAACACCATGATTTCAGTGATAATCTGTAACTTGTTAAGTGAACCCCTCTATCCCTTCGCTCAGGTACTTCCGCAGTGACCCTTTCGGGGCTCGCAGGCGGGGAATACTTTCCCCTTCCAGCCTCTTCCGGGCTGGCTTTCCCCTTCCTGCTCACCCTCGACCTGTCTGCGTGCCTGCCTGTGCCAGCACGGCAGACAGGCAACGCACAGGCAGGTGGGCGCCCCACTGCTCCAGCAAATTTCGCTCAGAGATACAGGGATTCACCAAAAACACGGAGACTCCAAAATTGTTACTATCCCCGCCGCACATCCCAGGTTCTTGTCAAGGAATCGGTGACGTACAAAGGCAGGATTCCGTCCATCCCGAATTCCTGAAAATAGCGAGATAGCCCCGTCTATCCAGGTATTAAATCACAAAAGTAAAACCGGTTGTCTCTTAAAACAACTTCTCCTCTTCTGTACGAAATCCTCTTTTGGAATATTGGGCCGTCATAGACAAATGAGTGGAATTCTCCATTCTCACCACAGGGATCAACGGTGGAAGGGAGCTCAGAGAGGAATCGCTCATCAAAGACCCTGCCAACAAACGATTTGTCGAGAGCATTTGAATCAACGCAGGTAATAACTGCATTGAACCCCAAATGTAGAAAGGTACGGGCAAGTTCGGCAGTATCCCTGCCCCAGAGAGGAAAGAGCCCCTTCATTCCTGTCTCAGATAGATTTCCTTCCCGGTACCTCCTCAAGTCTTCCAGGAAAATATCCCCAAAGACTACGGATGAAATACCTTGATTTTGAAAGTCCATCAGTTTGTCCCTGATCTTCGCTTCATACTCCTCGTTGGATGCATCCTTGGTGATATAGACTTTTTCGAGCGGAAGACCTACAGATTCTGCCTGCTGTTCAAGAAGGAGGCTTCGAACACCGTGCATACTGATTCTATCGTAGTCTTCCGTTACGGTTGTCAGCAATGCGGATATTTCGTAAGTACGAGCCCTCTGTAGTTCGTAAAGGGCCATAGCGCTATCTTTGCCGCCGCTCCATGTAAGGAGTGTTTTTGCAGTCATCGTCATGCCTGTACAGGTCGTTCAGGAATCGAAAGCGATTCTTTCAACAGCCTTTATGAATGTTTCAATCCAGATTAAAGAATCTTAAACTATTCTCGGTGGTGATTCTTGCCACCTCTTCAATCTTTTTGCCTTTCAGTTTCGCTACAGCCTTCAGGGTGCGGAGAAGATCAGCAGGCTCGGATCTTATCCCCTGATATTCGACGGGACAATCCGTCTCAAGGAAAAGGCTTTCTAAAGGGGCTTTGATAATTGCTCTCTGATGACTCTTGCTATACTCAAGTGCCGGGGTCGCTGAAATAAGATAACCAGAGTCCAGTATTTTATCCAAGACCTCCAGGGGGCCGCTAAACCAGTGGAATACCGCCTTTGAAATCTGAGCCTCACGTATCAGATTGAAGGAATCCTCCCAGGCACCTCGGGCATGGATTAGCACCGGCTTTGCGTACTTCTTTGCCAGTTCGAGGAGGCTCTTGAACACGTCTTTCTGTGCCTCCCTCGTCTTGGGATCTTTCCTCGCTTCTTTGGACCAAAAGTCAAGACCTACTTCTCCTATGGCAACCGCTTTGTGAATATTCTTTTCGATGAAGCTCATCGTAGGATTTATCTTGGAGGTCTGTAGACCCCATGGATGAAGACCCAGGGCAGGGTACACCTGGACATTACCGTACTTGCAGGAGATCTCAAGGACTCGCTTGTTGGATTCGTAATCTGAAGCAACGGCGATTATGGAGGAGATACCAGCGTTTTCCGCCCTCTTCATGGCTTCACTGAGGTCTTCTATGTCCTCAAGGTGCGTATGGGTGTCTATCAGTTTGACGTTCGGCACCGTGTTTACCCTCTGGTAATCAAGCTCATTAGCGCTCCCTCTTTCTTTTTACAGGTAAGAGGCTCCAGTCCTTTACCCTCGCTGTCTGGACGGCTTTTGTTCTCGACTTTGAGGTAAGGCTTCGAGACTCATACTATAAGGTAACCTTATATGTCTGTCAAGAGGGGTCGTGATAGGAGCTTCCCGGGTTTCTCAGCCAGTGTTTTCGAAACACCTTGATTTCATTAGTTCACCCTGAAAAATGAACAATTTCCTTTGGAGCGAACATCTGCCTGTGCGTTGCCTGTCTGCCGTGCTGGCACAGGCAGGCACGCAGACAGGTGAACAGGATTTTTGGGGTACCCATCTTGACGAAGCGGAAGACAAGCATTTTCAGATGTTTGAGCCCGAAGGGTGAGTTTCTGAAAATGCCTGAAGTGAGTCATTGATGGGTCAAAAAACCTGTGCTTCGGACCGGAAAAGGGAATTTTTCAGGACGACGCAATTACCACGCTTTTGAGATACCCATCTTCACCGCCCAAGGCGGAGAACATAAGTACACTTATCTTATCAATGCATCTCTCTTCTTATTCCAAAGCACCCAATCACTAACATCCTCTTCCGGGGAGAAGGGAACCGGTTTCAAGGCCTCGCCTTCAGGGGTAACTGATATCTGCTGCATTTCTTTTACTATGTATTCCCACTCCTTCAAGGTAACTTCACGAGGTCCCGGTACCTCCCGGGGACCGGGAACCTCCTTTGGGGCACCAACCTCAAAGACAGGTTTCGGAATCTCCCTTGGAGGACTCGTCACATATATACTCCCCTCATAAACTCTAATCAACACTGATTTATCTC
>JBDRGH010000452.1:0-6767 GCA_043818015.1 Pseudomonadota bacterium | reverse complement strand
CACTGGTAAGCCATTATTATATATAGAGTTTTTAATTTCTTAAATCCTCCAGGCCCGAGAATCAAAGTGGCGAGTGCAAACTATGGAGTGACAATAGGAAGCAGCGTAAGAGAAGTTTTCATCGATGTTTGTTTTCGTCTCGACCTTGGCCAATCAGGTTGTGTAAGAGAGTTGGTCGACAATAGTCTGGAATAAGTCTTCGCTGAATTAGCTCGCCTGATGGCTTTGAAATGAGCTGACCAAAGAGCTCCAACTCCAAATACGCCCTCGTACAGGGACGGTAACATCAGGAAAGGTAGCTTCGGATTTTTTCTAGCATGGACAGTCAGAGACAGGCATGTTCTCGTGGGTAGTCGAGTGCAGTTCAACAATACTCTATTGCACTCAGGGGTGCATTTGAGGGCTCTGTCGGGACACATCCGCGGGGATTAACTCAACCATTGGTTCGTGCTCAGCTGTTTGTGAAAGAACTACATTACGATCAAACATCTCGCAGTCGGATAAAAGCCATAAGCAGTTTACCTGTTCTTGCAATCTTCAGTTGACAAGGTGTAACCTGAGTGTTTACAAAAAGTGGTTTGCCCGTACAATCCTTTTCCTTTGCAGTAACCTGATAACCAATTTGTCCTGCCTTTTCAACTAGTTGTTATTTCATCAAGTACGTTTCCCTTTTGGCACAATTCTTGAAATTCAAAGCTGAAAAGGACAGCGGTCAAATCAGGAATGACGATCAATCACCTAAGAATTCTGCCGCATGAATTTCCTTCTACGTACCAATGGCACAGTACTTTAGACGTGTGGAACTTATTGAACATGTTCCGGGGGATACAATCTTAGGGGTTTCGGAGGAAACTGGGAAGGGCAGGAGATATGGGTGGCAGTTCTTGTGTGTAAGATGAAAGCATGAAGAATATGTGACGGCTAAGAGGGGAGTAACAATATACGAGGATTTGGCGGAGTTCGACCAAAGAGGCTTAATCCGATGAGGACAGAGGGGAGCAGATTCTTCAATCGAACGTTTCGAGGAAGGAGGCCTCGCATTTTGGGATACCCTCGTATACGGCCTTGCGGCCCAGAGGCTCCCTATGGTGGATCACGCTGGGGCCGATATCCTTACGCCCGATACCAGATCTTTTCGTATGGGCCCCTCGAGGGAGCAAGGCGTCTAAGAAGAAGTTCTCGAATTAGAAGGGCATTTGCTGAAGGATTGCGGCGGGCCGGAATGCTTTGCAGAGAGAGAACAGGAAAAGGGTAACTACGTTAAATAGATAGGTACTGTTATTATTTGTGAATCACGTGGTGAAGAATTTCGCAAATACATTTGTGGAAAGGAGGTAATTTCTGTGGTGGAAAAGACGACATCAGAAATAGTTGAAGGACAAGAATTTTCAGCAGAAGAGTTAGCCGCTGTAGATGGCATCATCGAACGATACTCCAAAAAACCTGGGGCGCTGATCCCTGTGCTGGAGGAGGTACAAGAGACCATTGGGTATCTTCCTAAATCCATACAAACAAAGGTTGCCCTCGGACTAAGGATTCCTTTTAGCGAAGTCTACGGGGTTGTTACATTCTATTCTTTCTTTACGATGGTTCCAAAGGGGAGGCATACCATAAGGGTCTGCCTTGGAACGGCCTGTTATGTTAGAGGGGGTCAAAGGAACCTGGACAAGCTCTCTGGGATCCTAGGCGTGGATCCTGGTACCACTACCGAGGACAGGCGGTTTTCGTTCGAGACAGTGCGTTGCCTTGGTGCCTGTGGATTGGCACCAACAATGGTCATTGATAATCATACATTTAGACAGGTTAAGCCAACAAAGTTATCTAACATCATAGAGGATTACGATTAATTAAGAAGGAGTCCACCTATGCAAAAACTGAAGATAGAGGATCTTTATAGGATCAAGGGAGAGGTTCTCAGGTCATCAGTACTGGAAGCTGGAAAGATTAATTGTTGCATCACGGTACATATGGGCACCTGTGGGATCTCGTCTGGTGCAGATAGTGTACTGAAGACTCTCATTGGGGAACTGGAATCGTCGGGAAGAAATGGCATCGTTATAACTACATCTGGCTGCGCTGGTATGTGCAATCGAGAGCCTCTCATCACCGTAGAGAAAGTTGGAGAAGAGTCTATAAAATATGCTGATGTTGACGACGAAAGAGCACACCAAATCTTCCACAGGCATGTATTGGGGGGGGAAGTAATCGCCGAATGGGCATTTTCCAGGGGTTGGGAGCAAAAGGAAAAAGCATTCGAAGGTCCTCCATCTTCAGGAACCGAGGCGATACCTCCCATCCAGGAAATCCCGTTTTTTAGTGTCCAGGAACTCCGTGTCATGAGAAATCGGGGGTTGATCCAGGCAGAGAGAATCGAAGAATACATAGCCAGGGATGGATATCTTGCGGCTGCCAGGGCCTTATATCAGATGAGCCCTGACGAGATCGTTCAAGAGGTAAAGACGTCAGGGATAAGAGGTCGTGGGGGTGCCGGTTTTCCCACAGGGATGAAATGGGAGTTTGCGGCAAGGGCTCGGGGAGATGTCAAATATATCCTTTGCAATGCCGACGAAGGAGACCCCGGGGCCTTCATGGACCGTTGTGTACTGGAGTCAGACCCCCATGCCGTTATTGAGGGTATGATCATTGCCGCCAAGGCCATCGGAGCCCACCAGGGCTACATTTACTGCCGGGCGGAATATCCTCTTGCTGTAAAGATGTTGAACCTTGCCATTGATCAGGCCAGGGAGTATGGGCTCCTTGGAAAGGATATTCTTGGATCAGGATTTAATTTTGACCTTGAAGTTTACCGTGGGGCAGGGGCCTTTGTGTGTGGCGAAGAGACAGCACTTATGACCTCCATCGAGGGAAAGAGGGGAATGCCCCGCCCCCGCCCCCCCTTCCCGGCCATACAGGGTCTGTGGAAAAAACCAACGGTTCTCAATAACGTGGAGACACTTGCCAGCATAGCCCAGATAATCCTGAACGGAGGAAAGTGGTACGCTGGCCTTGGTACTGTCAGGAGTAAAGGGACAAAGGTTTTTGCCCTTACCGGGGATGTAAACAACGTGGGTCTGGTAGAAGTGCCCATGGGGACGTCTGTAGGTACTATCGTCCATGACGTAGGAGGCGGTATCCGCGAAGGGAAAAAATTCAAAGCTGTCCAACTGGGTGGGCCATCTGGAGGATGTATACCTACCCAACATTTGAATGCGCCGGTTGATTATGAATCTATTACACAGCTTGGAGCGATCGTTGGTTCTGGTGGCATGATCGTTATGAACGAAGATAAATGTGTGGTAGATGTGGCCCGATTCTTCATGGAATTCTGTCAGGAAGAATCCTGTGGCAAGTGTACACCCTGTCGCGTCGGAACAAAGAAGATCCTGGAGATATTGACCAGAATCTGTCAGGGTGAAGGTGAAGTCGGAGACATAGAGACCCTCGAGCGATGGGCTTCCATCGTCCAGAATACAGCCCTGTGTGGCCTCGGTCAAACGGCTCCCAACCCGGTGCTGTCCACTCTCCGCTACTTTCGGGACGAGTACGAGGCCCATATTCGTGAAAAGCGTTGTCCTGCAGTGGTTTGCCAGGCCTTTTTCAAGTCTCCATGCCAGCACACCTGCCCTATAGGAATGGATATCCCAAGCTATATTGCCCTGGTCCGCGCTGATCGGTTAGACGATGCTTACAAGATCCTTCTCAGGAGCAACCCATTCCCCAGCGTATGCGGCAGGGTGTGTGACCATACGTGCGAATTCAAATGCAGGCGATCTACTCTGGATGAGGCAGTGAATATAAAGTACCTTAAGCGGTTCATTACAGACAATGCCAGAAGGCCTTCCGTAAATAGGGTACCTGTAACGCGGAAAGGAAGGATTGCAGTTGTTGGTGCTGGTCCCTCTGGGATGACCGCGGCTAGAGATCTTACCCTGAGAGGTTTGACGGTGGTGGTCTTCGAGGAGCTTCCAGAAGCTGGAGGCATGCTCCGATGGGGGATTCCCGAGTATAGGCTTCCCAGGAATATCCTGAAGGCCGAAATCGAAGATATCCTGGCCTTGGGTGTGGAACTCCGATGCAACACAAAAATAGGCAGGGATATCTCATGGGATCAGGTCAAAAAGGAATTCGACGCCATCTATTTGGCTATTGGGGCTCAGCAGAGCATCCCGGTCGATGTGGACCGCGAAGATCTTGAAGGTGTCTGGGGAGCTGTAGAGTTCCTTCGGGAACTTAACTTGGGGAAAAAGCCGAAAGTAGGGGAACGTGTGGCGGTGATTGGGGGAGGCAATTCGGCTATCGATGCCTCACGCTCCGCACTAAGGTGCGGTGCAAAGGAAGTTACGATACTTTATCGGAGACTCCGCCAAGACATGCCGGCTCAGGAAGAAGAGATAAAGGCCGCCGAAGAAGAAGGGGTGAAGATCCAATATCTGGTAGCCCCAATTAGGTTTTTGGGTGACAATGGACATGTGCAGAGAGTCAACTGTCAGAGGATGTCACTGGGTGAATTTGATGCCGGTGGACGAAGAAGACCTTTGCCCATACCGGGAGCTGAGTTTTCTCTGGATGTGGATCAGGTTCTAGTTGCAACTGGCCAGCAGCCAGATTTCCCGTTTCCTGCTGAAGAAGGCGAACCAAGGATTTCTAAGAGGGGGCTCTTGGAGATAAAGGAAGGTACTCGCACACACGTTAGTGATTCAAAGATTTTTGGAGGAGGAGATGTGGTCACAGGGCCTGGTACGGTTGTAGGGGCGATAGCAGCAGGTCATTACGCTGCCGATGAGATCGATGCCACTATTCGGAAGCGTTATGCAGAGCCTCCATATATACCACCACTTGAAGATGAAATAGAGATTCCCGCGGTAATTGATGAGGAAACCCCGGAAATCCCAAGGACTCATATTCCAGAGGCCCCGGTGGTAGAAAGAATTAGAGATTTTAGGGAGGTAGATCTCGGGTTCTCCACGGAAATTGCTATGACTGAGGCATGTCGGTGTCTGCGGTGCGATATTCAAACACTGTAACGTTTTGGAGGATATCCAATGGAGAAAAGGATCAGTCTAAAAATTGATGGAAGGGATATAGTCGTTGACGAAGGTACGACAATACTTGACGCAGCTGAGCAAACCGGCATTCGCATTCCCACCCTCTGCAACCATCCTTGCCTCCCCAGTTGGGGAGGGTGCCGGATCTGTGTGGTGGAGGTCGATGGATCCCCCAGGCTAGCTGCCAGTTGCGTAATGCCTGTTCGACAGGGGATGGAGGTGGTGACATCCAACGATCGGATCATCGAAGCCCGGCGGACCATCCTTGAGTTCTTGTTTGCCGAGAGAAATCATTACTGTATGTTCTGTGCTCAGAGTGGGGATTGCGAACTCCAGAGCCTGGCCTATGAGTTTCAGATGGACCATCTCACCGTACGTTCTTCGTATGATAAATTCCCCGTCGACGTAACCAGTGAGTACATGGCCATAGACCATAATCGATGTGTCCTCTGTGGAAGGTGTATTAGGGCGTGTCAAGAGATAGCTGGATCCTATGTGCTGAATTTTCAAAACAGGGGCCCTCATGCCCTCATCGGTCTGGACCTTAACGAATCAAGAAGAGAATCTAGTTGCTATTCTTGCGGTGTATGCATGCAGGTGTGTCCAACAGGGGCCATATACAATCGCTATAGGACGCATTATGCGGTTAAAGGACACAGTAAAGACTGGCAGAGTATCGAATCCCTGTGCCCACAATGTGGATTATTGTGTCCGACGCTCGATTTTGTCAAGGATAACAACCTGATAAAGATTGAGGGGAAGCTTTCTTTAAACGGCGGAAAGCCAGACCGAGGACAACTATGCTATAAGGGGAGGTTTGAACCGTTGAAGACAATGGGAACGCGCCTCCTTCAACCCATGGTCCGAAGTAAGGATGGGACATGGGGCAAAGAGAGATGGACAAATGCCCTTGACCTCGTAGCTGAGAAGCTAAGTACCATCAGGGATACACATAGTGGTGAGACCGTCTTCGGACTTGCGTCAGGCCAGTGTTCCAATGAGGAACTCGTCCTATTTAGGGATATCATGTCGCAAGGCTTCTCTGCTGGCTACATTGATACTCTGGACGGAGACCAGTTCAGAACTATTTCAAGAGCCAGGGAGAACATGGGAAAAACTTTTAAAGAGGCCTCCTGGGAGCAGATTCTCGAATCTGATTTTATCTTGGTCGTAGGCGCAGACCCTTGTACAAGCCAGCCCGTGGTTGGTACCCTCATACACAGAGGTGTCTTAGAGAGAGGTGTTAACCTGGGTATTATTGGAACGACAGATTTCATGAACCCGTGGACGTCCTTTTATCTGTCACCAAAGAGTGGGGATGAACCTTTACTGATCAAAGCCCTCTTGCATGAAGCCACCGTTTCCGTTGAAGGGGAAAAAGTCAATGTCTCAGACATATTAAATACGGCTGGTCTCGATGAGGAAGCCAGAAAGACGTTCCACGATATGGTGAGGGTATTTACGAATTCAAAGAGTCCGTTAATCATCGCAGGAGAAGGGCTGACTGGCCTTGCAGATCCATCAGGGCTTGTGGGTCTCATGAACCTGGCCTTTTTGAAAGGTCCCCTTCCCGAGGAGACCTCGAGGCTTATCATCTTGAAACGAAATGGGAATAGCACCGGAGCATGGAGGCTTCTCCTTTCATCTCGCAAAGGGATGAATGGTAAAGATAAATGGAGGGGTGGCATTATGCTTCTGGGTGGAGAAGAAGCTTTAAGTCAG
>JBDRGH010000451.1:0-2799 GCA_043818015.1 Pseudomonadota bacterium | reverse complement strand
CAAAATGTAAATAATATCGAATAGATATAGGAATTAATCAGACAATCTCAGGTGAGGGAATGTCGATTTCAGCTAGTCAAATTGTGTATGAAATTCGACATGAAGACAGGAGCAACGAAATTCTGCCCCAATATCGGCAAGTTACCGATGTATTGAATACGACACTAGTTCTGGACGGGAGGATAGCGCCTCAGAGCGCTGGATCAGATGGACTTGGAAGGGGCTAGATGGTATTTGTTGATCTTGCTGTAAAGGGTGCTCCGGCTTATCTTCAGTTGCCTGGCAGCCCTCTGCTTGTTCCAGTTGGTTTCTAAGAGGGTTTTTAAGACCAATTGCTTTTCCGTCTCGTTCAAAGAGTTATCACTCGCCAGTTCATCCCTGTTCCAGCTCAGGGAGAGCTGGTCGGCTTCGATTGTGGAGCTTTTGGCCAACACAACAGCCCGGGAGATAACGTTTTCCAATTCCCGAACATTGCCCGGCCAGTGATAGTTGCACAACAACTCCATGGCACTTCTACTAATATTACGCACATTTTTATCTTCAAGGAGGTTATACTTCTCCAGAAAATACTGGCAGAGTAATGGAACATCATCAATCCTCTTCCTCAGGGGCGGGAGATGGATATTAATCACGTTCACGCGGTAAAAAAGATCCTCACGGAATTTTCCTTCACGGACAGCCAGGCCGAGGTCTTTGTTCGTGGCTGCTATGATTCGGGTATCAGTCTCAATAGTCGTCTCGCCTCCAATCCTCTCAAAACGCCTATCCTGGAGAACCCTAAGCAGTAATATCTGTGTTGCCGGCGATACTTCACCTATCTCATCCAGGAACAGAGTTCCTCTATGGGCCTGTTCAAAACGCCCTTGTTTGCGACGGATTGCCCCGGTGAAGGCTCCTCTCTCGTGCCCAAAGAGTTCACTTTCCAATAAATTGGCTGGATACGCAGCACAGTTGGCCACAACAAATGGGCCTCCCCCACGGGGACTCGCTTCGTGGATAGCCCTCGCCACCACCTCCTTTCCGGTACCACTCTCACCGGTTAGCAGTATTGTGGCATTGGACTGAGCTACATCGGGGATTAAATCATAGACCTTCTGCATCTCGCGGCTCTTTCCAACCAATTTCATGAAAGAGGTTCTGCCGCGGATTTGAGCTTTCAGTAATTGAATCTGTTCATCAACCTCAACCGCCTGACTGAGAGGTCCCGCGAGATAGGCCACTAGGGTCGAGATTACCCTTAAATCGGGGAGACCGTCTTCTATCTTTTTCGGGAAACCAATAATGAGCAAGCCCACACTGACCAGATCCTTCACCAGAGGAAAGAGAAACCAATCATCATAAGGATTGAGAGCGTTCAGGAAATCGGCGTCACCGATAGCAAGGTTACGGCGGCTAACAATACCTGTTCGTGATATCTTTTCCAACCAATCTATTATTCCTCCCTGTCTGCTGCTGTGAATCAACTTTGATAGAACATCCGACACCCGATGCAGCCCCTCCGGGTGAATGGGAGGAAGAAAACCATCTCGTTTACTGTTAAGAAACAAGAGGCCGGGCTCGCTTCCGGGCGAAATATCTTCTATGACCTGGAATAGATGCGTTGTAATATTGGATAGGGTTGGTCGTGAGATGACCTTTTGTGTAAACTGGTGTAATATCTCCAGATCCCGCTTGGTCCTCTCCCTTTCGGTTATGTCCTGGCCAATACAGATTACCCCGACAACATTTTTCTCAGCATCCTTTATGAAGGTGTTGCTCCAGGACATCACACGCTTTCGACCATCCTTGGTCAACAAAAAGATACCCTCTTGATCCCTTTCATTGTTCAATCTGCCAAAGAGGGTCTCCCATTCTCGACCAATAACCTCGTCGAGATCATATCCCGATATGCCTCTGGCGGCTGAATTGAAGTAGGTAATCCTCCCCGTCCTGTCCAGAGTCACGATGAATGAGCTGGTGGTTTCTAAAATCCTCTCTAAGAATTCTTTCTCCCGGTAGATCTTTTCTTCCCGGCTGAGTATACCGGTTAAATCCTTCGCAAATAATACCAGTGGCTCCAACTGACCGTTATTGTCTCCAACAGGGATGACCTTGGTCGGAGAGATCGCTCTATCTTTGATGTGAAAACACGAGTAATCTTTGCGGCTGATTTCAGATTTGTCACTCCGTCTTGAGGTCGACTGGATTGGACAATCTTGGTCACAGGCCATACAGGGATGATCAATGCCCTTGATAACCTTGTGGCAGGTTTTATTCTTGACATCTGCGGGATTCGTGTCATACAGTTTACAAAAGACTGGATTAGCCCATAATATCTCATAATTTGCGGCATTGATAACGAGAGTCAGCTCGGATATCTGTTTTAAGATACTCCCTTCAATGAACGAGTTCTTCACTTCAGACAAATCAATTCCAGCTCGAGTTGACGTCCTGTAATAGTCCAATCCCTCTTCCATTATACGCTTATGCCTCATTCAGAGCTCTTGAAAAACTGACAAACGCGCTTTGCACCTAAAAACCGCCACTTCTTCTCAAAAGGGCCTGCGCTTCCGCCTTTCGAATTCGCTCCTCGTGCTCTGATTTTCTCTTTCTAGCCCCCTCCAGCTTACCCAGCAGATCTTCAAAATCGGCCGGTTTAAGCAAATAATCGAAGGCGCCTCGTTTCATGCCTTCAACGGCCGTATCTACAGCACCGTGTCCGGTAAGGAGTATAACCTCAACGAGAGGATGTCGCTTCTTTATTTCCCTCAGGGTCTCAATGCCGTCCATGCCAGGCATCTTGATGTCCAGAATGACCAC